>DATNEC010000464.1:0-21178 GCA_035606815.1 Pirellulales bacterium | reverse complement strand
ATGCAATGGCCGTCGATCTGGAGCGTTGCACCGGCTGCCACGCCTGCTCGGTGGCCTGCAAGGCGGAACACGACGTGCCGCTTGGTAATTTCCGCACCAAGGTTTACTACTACGACGAGGGCGCCTACCCGAACGTCCGCCGCTGGTTTCTGCCGGCGCTCTGCATGCAGTGCGTCGACGCGCCGTGCCTCAAGGCTTGTCCGACGAATTCCATCCGGCGCGACGAGGACGGCGTCGTGCGAATCAATACGCAAACCTGCAACGGCAACGGCCGCTGCGAGGGGGCTTGTCCTTACGGCGCGATCTATGTCGATCCGCTGCGGCATGTGGCCGACAAGTGCGATTTCTGTTCGCACCGCTTGCAAGCAGGCATGGAACCGGCCTGCGTCGAAACCTGCCCGAGCGAGGCCCTGGTGTTCGGCGATCTGAACGCCCCCGACAGCCGAATATCAAAATTCAAAGCGCGGCACGCCGCCGAGCTGAGCGTGCTCAAGCCCGAGAGCGGCGCCAAGCCGCAGGTCGAGTATCGCGGCCTGAAGCGCGAACTCGAACGAAAAGTGCCGGCCGGTCGCAACCACGATCCGCGGAGCTATGAGATCGACTCCTGGTCGCAGCTCGAAGCGAGCTTCGATCCCGAACGGGAGGAAGGCACATGAGCCGGCGCAAGCAGGCTCGCCGGTCGGCGAGCAGGAAACGCGGTTGCGGTTCGTCGCCTTCATCATCTCCGTCGTTCGAGGTCGATCGCCGAGATTTCGTCAAGATCGGCATCGGCGCCTTGGCTTCGCTTGGCCTCGGCGAAACCATTTTGCTCGCGCCGGGCGAAACCGCGGCGGCCGAAACGAAACCGGTCCAGCAAGTCGCTCCGAAAACGCCGCACGACTACGCCCGGGCGAAGCGCACGCCCAGCGTCTGCCTGAATTGTTCGACCGTCTGCGGCATCGTCGGGTATGTGATCGACGGCCGCGTCGTCAAACTGGCGGGCAACCCGGCCGATCCGAACAACGGCCAGACGATCTGCGCCAAGGGCCAATCGGGCGTTTCGATCAACGTTTATCCCGAGCGCTTGGTCTATCCCTTGCGGCGCGTCGGCCGGCGCGGCGAGGGCTTGTGGAAGCGCGTCGGTTGGGACGAGGCCTACGCGGAACTGGCCGAGCGGATCGGCAAGTGTCTGGGCGAAGGCGTCCCCGAACAAGTCGCGATTCATTACGGCCGCTCGCGAATTTCCGACGTCATCGAACGGTTCATGAACGCGATCGGCTCGCCCGTGATATTGAACCACCGCGCGCTCTGCTCTTTGAACAAGCGGGCCGCGAATTACGCCTCGATCGGCGACGCCGACTGGGAAACCGTCGACGCCGAGCGCACGAAATACCTGCTCAACTTCGGCTCGAATTTCTACGAGGCCCACCAGGGACACATCCACTTTCTCAAGCGAGTGATTCGCGGCCGCTTCGACAACGGCGCCAAGCTGGTCACGTTCGACGTGCGGCTGTCGAACACCGCCGGACGGAGCGACGAATGGCTGGCGCCCTTTCCCGGCACGGAAGGCGCCGTGGCCCTGGCGATGGCCCGCACGATGATCGACGCGGGCGAATTCGACGCCGAGTTTCTGACCAAGTGGACGAACTATCGCCCCGACCAACTAAAACGGTTCCTCAAGCCTTACACGCCCGCGTGGGCAGAGCGGACCAGCGGCGTCGCGGCCCGCGATATCGAGCGGATTGCCCTGGAGTTCGCCCGTTGCCGCCCAGCCTGCGCCGCGTTCACCAACCGCGGCAGCCATGCGCATTACAACGGCCTGAACAACGATCGGGCCGTGATTCTGCTCAACGCATTGGCCGGCAGCATCGGCCAGCCGGGCGGCTATTGCTACGGCGAAGGCGAGCGCATCGACCCGCTGCATTTTCCGCCGCCCGAGCCCTCGCCGCCCAAGCTCAAGACGCGCACCGACCTGGAAGATCCGCCCGAGTATCCGCTGGCCAATCTCTGGCAGAAAATGAAAGTCGGCGAGCTGGCCTACGATTATCTCCAGCGGAAGCGGGCCTTGCTGCAAGTTTATCTGACTTACACGCTGGGCTCGCCGACGACGTGGCCTGAAGGACGCAGCCTGGCCGTCGCGGTGCTCAAGGACGAGCGATTGATTCCCTTTCACGCCTGCTCCGACGTGGTTTATTCCGAGACGGCGCACTACGCCGACTTGATCCTGCCCGACGCCACGTATCTCGAACGCTGGGGCCTCGACACGCGCAACAGCTACGAGTTTCGGCCTTACGTCGCGCTGCGCCAACCGCTCACGCCGCCGCCGGCCGAATGCGTCAGCTTCGCCGACGTGCTGATCCAAGTGGCCCGGCGGTTGGGCGGCGATGCGGCGAAGTATTTTTCGTTCGAGGACCACGAAGAGTACGTCCGTCATCAGTGCCGCAACGTTCCGCCGGGCGACTGCGCCGACGGCTTCGAGTATCTGAAAAAGCACGGCGTTTGGATCGACCCGCGGCGGCCGCTCAGCCGCGGCGCCTTCGCTCGCCCGTTGACAAGGGCGCAATTGGAAGACGCCAAGACCGACGACGCCACGGGCGTGATCTCGCGCGCCGGGGCCAACGGCAAGGCGGAACCGATCGGCGTGTGGGTCGACGGCCAGGCGCTGCAAGGCTTCAAAACGCCTTCGCGGAAATTCGAAATCCTCAGTTCGACCGTCGCCGAGCAGTCGGCCAAGGTCGGCGTCGAGGACGACGGCCTGCCGCATTACGTGCCGGTCCCGGCGCACGAAAACTTGCCGGCCGATCGCTTCGTGCTCACGACGTTCAAGTGGAACGTTCACACGCAGGCCCGCACGGCGCCGCAAAAGTATCTCAGCGAAATCGTGCATGACAACCCGCTCTGGATCAACGCCGCGACCGCGCGCCGGCTCGGCATTCGCTCGGGCGATCTGGTCGAAGTCACGACTTATCGGCCGAAGGGAAACACATATCGGGCCACGGGCGAAAAGCTGGGCAGCGCGCGCATCCGTGCATTCGTCACCGAAGGCATCCATCCGCGCGTGCTGGCGGCGAGCAACAGCCTGGGCCAGCTCTTCGGCGGGCGGGCCGCGACGGCGACAAACGGCCCGCGCTCCGCGGGACCGGGCTACGACGAACAACTCGTCGCGGAGGATCCCGAGTTGGAATCGCTGGTGTGGTGGGATCGGCGCGAGCATGGCCGTGGCGCCGGCTACAACCTGAACGCGATCCTGCCGATTCAGCCCGCCCCGGTCACCGGCATGCAGTGCTGGTTCGACACGGTCTGCTCGGTGCGGAAAGTTTGAGGCAGCCTATGGGTCGATGGATCGCCACGATTTCTCCGGCTTGCTCGGTCGCCAAAAATCTTTGAAATTCTTTTCGCGGCTCCGAGGGCCGGAGCGCGGAGTGCTAAAACGCTCTCAAAGATCGAGTTCGCAATGGCTTAGGAATCGCTGGCGCCGCTAGCAATGCAATCATCGTGAAATGCTAACCGCTTCCTAACGCCACGCGCCGCAAGCGGTTCGGACGATTCCAAGAAATTGATTGACTCTCATTTGAAAACGGTTAAACTCGGACCTGCAACAACTGGATATTGTGGCAAGGAATCAAATTAGCTACAATATGTTGTTGTTTCGGGTGAATGAGTCCGCTCTCTCTCTTGGACCGCCAACGTCGAATTCTGGCCGGAGAATGGCATCCCTATGGCCGTGATTTGCCGAAGATCTCACCTATTGTAGTAGTGTACTCCTGTATACATTGGAATGGATGCCCGGTACTTATAACAGGGGGAATTCGCCCATGTCTGATTTAGGAATTGGTCACGAAAAGGGGCCTGCCGTCTTGGCCGAACGAGCCAAGAAGCGGGCCGGCCCAGGTGCTTCCCGCGGCTTGAAGATCGAGCCGCTGTTCTGCCCCCAACAGGTCGCAGACCCATTCGAGACGCTCCCGTGGGACTTGCGCGTCGCCGCCATCAAGGGCGAGTCGGGCGAGGTGCTGTTCGAGCAGCCCAATTGCGAAGTCCCGGCGCATTGGTCGCAGTTGGCCGTCAACGTCGTGTGCAGCAAGTATTTCTACGGCGAGGTTGGCACGAAGCAGCGCGAAACGAGCGTGCGTCAGTTGATCCATCGCGTCAGCCGCACGATCGCCGACTGGGGCATTCACGACGGTTATTTCGCCAGCCCGGAAGAGGGCGAGACGTTTTACCGCGAATTGACCTGGCTCTGCCTGCACCAGCACGGCGCGTTCAACTCGCCGGTCTGGTTCAACGTCGGCTTGTATCATCAATACGGCGTCAAGGGCGCGCAGTGCAATTGTCACTGGGACGCCGAAGCGACGGTCGTCAAGCAGCCCGAGAACCCGTACGAATACCCGCAAGGCTCGGCCTGCTTCATTCAGAGCGTCGACGACAACATGGAAGACATCATGGAGCTCGCGCGCAGCGAGGCCATGCTGTTCAAGTTCGGCTCGGGCACCGGCACCGATCTTTCGACGTTGCGCTCGCATCGCGAGCGGCTCTCGGGCGGCGGCCGACCTTCGGGGCCGCTGTCGTTCATGCGGGTTTACGACCAGATCGCCGCGGTCGTCAAAAGCGGCGGCAAGACGCGTCGGGCCGCCAAGATGCAGTCGATCAAAGTCTGGCATCCCGACATGATGGAATTCATCGAGTGCAAGGCCAAGGAAGAGAAGAAGGCCCGCATTCTGATTCAAAACGGCTACGAATCGAACTTCAACGGCGAAGCCTATAGCTCGATCTTGTTTCAGAACGCCAATCTCTCGGTGCGCGTGACCGACGACTTCATGCAGGCGGTGGTCGAGAACAAGCCTTGGACCACGCACTGGGTGACCGATCCCTCGCACGCCGGCCCCAGCTACCAGGCCCGCGACGTGCTGGCCAAAATGGCGGAAGGCGCCTGGTACTGCGGCGATCCGGGCGTGCAGTACGACACGACGATCAATCGCTGGCACACCTGCCCGAACTCGGGACGGATCAACGCCTCGAACCCCTGCTCGGAGTACATGTTCCTCGACGACACGGCCTGCAACTTGGCGAGCGTCAACTTGATGAAGTTTCGCCAGGCCGACGGCTCGTTCGACGTCGAACGGTTCCAAGCGGCCTGCCGCATTTTCTTCATCGCGCAGGAAATCCTGGTCGATCATGCCAGCTACCCGACGAAGTACATCGCCGAGAACAGCCATCGCTTCCGTCCGCTGGGCCTGGGCTACTCGAACCTGGGCAGCCTGATCATGACCAGCGGCCTGGCCTACGATTCGCCCGGCGCGTTGGGCCTGTGCGGAGCGCTGACCGCCTTGCTGCACGGCTCGGCGAACTTGACGAGCGCCGAATTGGCCGCGGCCGTCGGGCCTTTCGACGGTTATGCCGAGAACCGCGAGCCGATGCTTCGCGTGATGCAAATGCATCGCGACGCCGTCGAAGAGATCGACGAAGCCTGCCCGGCGTATCTCAAAACCGCGGCCCGCAAAACCTGGGACGACGTGCTGAGCGGCGGCCGCTTGCACGGTTTCCGCAATGCCCAGGCGACCGTGCTGGCGCCCACCGGCACGATCAGCTTCCTGATGGATTGCGATACGACGGGGATCGAGCCCGACATCGCGCTGGTCAAGTACAAGCAACTGGCCGGCGGCGGGATGCTGAAGATCGTCAATCAGACGGTCCGCCTGGCGCTCAAGACGCTGGGTTACGATCAGGGCGAGATCGATTCGATCCTGGCCTACATCGATCGCGAAGATACGATCGAGGGGGCGGCCGATCTGAAGATCGAGCACCTGCCGGTCTTCGACTGCGCCTTCCAGCCGCGCAACGGCACGCGATCGATTTCGTGGCGGGCTCACGTGCGAATGATGGCGGCGGCTCAGCCGTTTTTGTCGGGCGCCATCTCGAAGACCGTGAACATGCCGCGCGACACGACCCCGGCCGACATCGGCGAGGCGTATCTCGAAGGCTGGCGACTGGGCCTCAAGGCTTTGGCCGTCTACCGCGACGGCTCGAAGGAGAGCCAGCCCCTTTCGACCAGCACCGAGGGGGACAAGGCGGCCGACAAGCAAAAGGCCGTGCCGCGCCGCGAGCGCTTGCCCGACACGCGGCATTCCGTCACCCACAAGTTCAACATCGCCGGCCACGAAGGCTATATCACGGTCGGTCTGTACGAAGACGGCCGGCCGGGCGAGCTGTTCATCACGATGGCCAAGGAGGGCAGCACGATCGGCGGCTTGATGGACTGCTTCGGCACGGCCGTCTCGATGAGCCTGCAATACGGCGTGCCGCTGGAAGTCTACGTGAGCAAGTTCTCGCACACGCGCTTCGAGCCGATGGGCCATACGAAGAACCCCGATATTCGCATCGCCAAGAGCATCGTGGATTACATCTTCCGCTGGCTGGGCGTCACGTTCCTGCCGGGTTATCGCGAGGCCAGCGCCGGATTGCCGTCGCCGGCGGAGGTCGGCCCCGGCAAAGAGAGTGCGGGAGAAGAATCGCCGGGGGACTCTAAGCCCGCCGCCAAGATGGCCGGCGGGCAGAATCTCGGCACAGGATTGCCCCAGACGAACGGCGCGTCGAACGGTGCGAAGCCCGCCAACGGCGCCGCCGCCAAATCTCCCGCGAACGGCGCCCACGCGGCGCCCTATAAAAACGGCGCCAGTCACTCGACGGGCGACGCTTCGGCGAGCCTGCTGGAGCGGGCTGGCGTGGCGCCCAAGTGGGATCTCTCCGCAGCGGCTTCTGAAGGATCGAGTCGCAGCGACCAGTTCGCCAGTTTCCAGGTCGACGCTCCGGCGTGCGACAATTGCGGCGCGATCACCGTCCGCAACGGCAACTGCTATCTGTGTCACAACTGCGGCAACAGCATGGGTTGCTCGTAACGGACTGTCGGGAAAGGATCCCGCGAGCAACCCTCTTTTTGGTCTCTTGAACGGCATCGTTCCCGCTCCGGCGGGAACGATGCTTTTTGTTTGCTAGGTATGTTGGGGCGGTAGCGCCCGCTCCTACCCAATTTAGAGCGAGATCTTCCCGCCCGGCCGGACGACGATCGGCTCGGCCGAGGTCTCGGCCTTGACGCGGGCGGCCCAGGCCGAGGCGTCCTGGGCGATCGGCGGCCAGGTATCGTAGTGCGAAGGGGCGACCCGCTTGGGATGCAGCAAGCGAATCGCCTCGAGCGAGTCGTCCGGGCCCATCGTGAACAAGTCGCCGATCGGCAGCACCGCCAGATCGATCCCGGCGGCGCCGATCAACTTCATGTCGTAGAACAGCGCCGTGTCGCAGGCGAAGTACACGGTTTTCACGCCTTCGCTCAAGGTCAACAGAAAGCCGGACGGGTTTCCGCCGTAGGATCCGTCGGGTAGCGACGAGCTATGGTGCGCCAGCGTCAGCTTGACGCGACCCCAGGGATGATCGGAGCCGCCGCCGAGGTTGTGCCCGATCGTGTTCTTTACTCCCTGTCCGGCGAGCCATTGGCAGATCTCGAAATTCGAGATCACCGTGGCGTGGGTCCGATGGGCGATTTTGGCCGCGTCCGAGATGTGGTCGGCATGCCCGTGCGAAACAAGAATGTAGTCGGCTTGTACCTGATCGCTTTTGACCGGCGCCGAGGGCGAGTCGTCGAGGAAAGGATCGACCAGCAGGGAATGCTTGCCCGTATGGAGCAGCCAACTTCCGTGTCCCAGCCACGTCAGCGTGACGCCCATGTCTCCTCCTCGCTCAAGCCGTTCCAACTCGCCAAGGAAGCAGGAAACTCGCCAAACAGCATCAAGAGGCGGCCGGACCGGCGCCGGCGCGGCGCATCTTCTCGCGGGCCCGGCTCAGCGTGGGGCCGACGCTGTTTTCCGGCATGCCGACGGCGGAACTGATTTCCTGGTAGCTCTTGCCTTCCAAGTGATACATGCGCACCACCTGGGCCTCGTCGCCGTCGAGTTCTTCCAGCAGCCGCGCGACTTCTTCACGGTCCTCGACGCGGCGCTCGTGCTGGTCCAAAGTGCTACGGTCCGAAGTGCTGTGGTCCGATCCGGCGCCGACCGCAGCCGGTTGCGGCGCCGCGGCGGCCAGTCGAGACGCAGATTTGCGGCCAAGCAGTTCGCGGACGACCACCCGGCGGGCGATGACCGTCAGATAAGTGGCCAGACTGCTCTGGCGCCGGAAATGGCGCAACACGGCGAGATCGTCCTTGAGCATGGCCAAAAAGACCTCGGCGCACAGGTCTTCGCGATCTTCCGCCGAGAGGCGGATCGAGCGGCATTGGGCCGAGTGGTTCGTCACGTGGACGACCAACCCCATGAAGCGATCGACGAAATCTTCCCAGGCCCTAGGCTTTCGGGCCAGGCACCGGTCGAGCAGATTGCGGTCGATGTCCGATAGCGCCACGACGCAGCACCTTTGTTGAGCGGTCCAACTCTCTCGACCCCCTGATTTTACGGCCCGGCAGAAAGCGGGGCAAGTCTGCCTTGCGAAAACGAAATCGGGGCGCGAGGGGGCGCTTGACTTGAGGATCGGCCCTTTTTACGATTCGGGGGGATCGCAAGCGCTCCTCGTCCAAATGCTTCACGGGTAAGCACTTGACCACTACTATTATTTCGCCGGGGAGTCGGTAACCGCAGTCCCGAATTTCTCGAAAGGAGATTTCTGTCAATGACCCACGTTGTTTGCGAGCCGTGCTTTGCCTGCAAGTACACGGATTGCGTGGTCGTCTGCCCAGTGGAGTGCTTCTACGAAGGCGAGAAAATGCTGTACATCCATCCGGATGAATGCATTGACTGCGAAGCCTGCGTCCCCGAGTGCCCGGTCGAAGCCATCTTCCACGAAGACAATGTTCCGGAAGAATGGAAAGATTTCACGGCTTTGAACGCCGAGATGGCCACGCAGTGCGAAGTCATCACCGAAAAGAAAGAGCCGCTTGCCGGGGCCGAGTGACCGTTCCGGCTCGCCGGCGGCGTTATTTCAAATCGACCGACCAGTAGGCGTTGTCCAAGAACGATTTCCAGCTTTCGTACTTGGGATTGCCCAGTTTCAGGCTCAGCATCGGGCTGCGCTTGGGGCAGGCCGGTTGACGGATCAGGTGCATGTGGGCCTCGTGGGGCGTGCGGCCCCCTTTCCGCACGTTGCACTTGACGCAACTGCAAACGATGTTTTCCCAACTCGTTTCGCCGCCCCGGCTGCGCGGCAGCACGTGGTCGAGACTTAGTTCGCTCGTCGGAAAGCGCTTGCCGCAATACTGGCAGCGGTTGGCGTCGCGCGCGAAGATGTTGCGGCGGTTGAACCGCACCGCCTGTTTAGGCAGCCGGTCGTAGAACAGCAGGCGGATCACGCGGGGGACTTGGATTTCGAAATTGACGGCCCTGACCCAATCTTCGTTGGGCTCTTTGAACTTGGCCTTCAACTCGCTGATTTCGCGCCACGACTCGAACGTATAGTTGGCGTACTGCCCTTGCTCCACGTGGACCACTTCGGCCAACTCGCGAAACAACAGGGTGAAAGCCCTGCGCACGCTGACCACGTGGACCGCCATGTAGAAGCGGTTCAAGACCAGTACGCTGGCGGAGAGCGGATCCGCCATCCCCACACTCGACATACGGAACCCTCCTCGGCTCAAGGTTCATCAGACCACCGTTTGCCTCCGGCCCGCCGGCCGTTCGCTCGCGCTGGATCTCCGCCCCCGGAGAAAAATCGCCGCAAATTTCTAGAGCGTTCAACTTTTAATTCTAATCGCCCGATTCGCCGCCGACCAGATGCCCCTCGCCGGGCCGCCCGAATTCAGCGACGCCTGGCGGGCAGTTTGTCAAGCGCAAAGCGGCGCCGCCCGCCATTTCGGCTTCGTCGCCCCCGGGGCGGCGAATAAATTTGCCGAACACGGCTTGCTCCCATGCGCAAATTGGCATTAGGATGAAATCGTTGGCTGATGTTTCGCTTCGATACCGAGGTCTGCCGCGGCAGGCTTCAACACGCGGGAATTATCCCATGATTCATTACTCGTGCGATCTGTGCAAACGACCCCTGGACCCTGAAGACGATCTGCGCTACGTGGTGAAGTTGGAGGTCTACGCCGCCTTCGACCCCTTGGAAATCGACGACGATTGCGACAACCTGCAAGAAATCGGCGATATTTTGGAGCGGATGGACGATTCGACGAGCGAGGAAATCGGCGACGACGTCTATCAGCAGTTGCGGTTCGATCTCTGCCCGGAGTGCCGCAAGAAGTTCCTTAAGAACCCGCTCGGCCGCAAGCACTCCGAACAGTTCGATTTCAGCAAGAACTGACGTGCCGCCCGGCCAAGGGCCCGCGATGCGGCGGCGCTTTCGGCCGCCTCGGCATCGGCGGGGCGCTCTGCTGGCGGCGCTCGTACTATTGCTCGCCGTTCGCGCGTGGCAGCAATGGCGCCAGGTCGGGCCGCCGGAAGCTCTTTCCGAAGGCGAGCACCGCGTCGAGCGCGTGATCGATGGCGACACGTTATTGCTCGCCGGCGGCGCCCGCGTGCGGCTGATCGGCGTCGATTGTCCGGAGACCGTAAAGCCAGACCATCCGGTCGAACCATGGGGGCCGGAAGCAAGCGCGTTCACCAAGCGATTCGTTTCCGGCGGCAAGGTGCGATTGCAGTTCGACCGCGAACGGATCGATCGCTTCGACCGTTTTCTGGGCTACGTCTGGGTCGGCGACCAAATGCTCAACGAAGCGTTGGTGCGCGCCGGTTTGGCTCGCGTCGAACATCGCTTCCATTATTCGCAGGCGGTCGAGCGGCAATTCGACCGGGCGGAACAAGAGGCCCGGCGGGCGCGGCGGGGAATTTGGTCTCGTTGACACGAGAGCTTTAAGTCGCCTGCACCGCCGGATGGGGAACGGGCGCCGGCAACAAATGGGCGCCGATCACCAATCGCGGCGGATAACGGCCGCCGCTTTGGTCGCGGTCCCAAACCTCGACCCACAGCTCCCAAGTAACCGGCGAGGCGAAAAACGCCATCCGCTCCAGATCGAGCTGGGCCGGATCATTCGGCGTCGAAGACGCCTGCGGCGACTGGGCCTCATACAGTTTTCGCAAGTCGTAAAACCTCGGCGCGGCCTGGTGGTCGGTCCAAACGATCAGCCCGCTCTCGTTCACCTCGTAGCGTGAGTCCTGTTCCAGCGCCGATTCGATTTGCTCTCGGATCAACTCCACGCCCGCGATCTTGTACAATCCGGTCAGCGCGTCGGCCAGGGCCTGCCCGGCGGCGTCGTCGAGCGACTCCGACCAGCCAGGCTCGATCACGCGGGCCGCCAGCCAGCCGCTGCGTTCTTCCAGCGCCATCCACAAGGGAGCTTCCGGCCGCTCGGGACAGCATAGCTCGAACCGCACGCTGCCGGCCCCCGTCTTCAATCGGCCCAGGCTCAATTCCCGTCCGCCGAAACGCCGGCTTTGCGATAACAGCGCCAGCAGTTCGCGTTCGATCAGGTTGCGGATCTCCCGCTCGACGCGGCGGATGGCATCGCGGTACTTGCGCGAAGTTTTCCAGTTGCCGGTCCAATAAGCGCGGCGGTCGGCGCGGCGCAAGCGGGCGTAGAGCTTGGGCAGCGTGCCGGAGTGAAAGCCGGGCCGCAGCAAACGGACCATCGTCTCGCCGTGCGCCCCGACGGGGACCGGCCCCAGGGCCTTGGGACGATTCGCCTGATACAGCCGCCAGTTTTCCTTCAACTCCCAAACCAAAAAGCCGATCACGCCGGGCAAAACGAAGATGCCGTTCCAAAAGATCGTCTTCGCCGCCGCCTCGCCCACGAAGCGCTCCAGGGCGCCGACCACGATTGGATGCGTGACCGGCGCCAGCGAGAGCAGAATCTTGTGCGATACCGTGACCACGGGAAAATGCTTCACCGGGTTGATCTGAGGTTCGATCAGCAAATTGATGGCGAACCGCACGACATAGGTCACGAAGAACCAGATCACGCCCAGCACCGACTTGGCGACCACCGCCAGGCGGCCCTGGCCGCTGCGGAAGCGCAGCCATTCGTCGACCGAGTACAAAAACCGGTCGAGCGTATCGACCACGCGGTTGAAAAACTCCATCACGCTCTGCACGAGCGTCTTGAGAATGCGAATCCGAAAATGCTCCCAGCCGCGCACCGCCCAATCGGTGATGACCTCTTCCGCGTTTCGTCCCACGCGCGAGTTCACCAGCAGGTTCGAGAGCACGAAAATCCAGGCGCTGTTCCACAGCAGAGCGAACCGCGTTTGGGCCAACGGCGGAAAAGCCGCCATCGTCAGGGCCGTGAACACCAGCGGCTTGCCGATGTAGCGGGCCGTCCAGCGATAATATTTGCTCTTCAGCAATCGCTGCACCCAGGGCAAGCGCATCAACCAAGCCGGGACTTCGACGACGGTCCAACGCAGGACGCGATAGACGCCGCGCAAGGTTTCCAGGCAGATTTTGCGAAACTTTTCCGCGTGCATCAGGCCCAGCAGGAACGTGCCGACGACAAGCACCGCCAACAGCAGCGTATCGCCGGGCATGATATTCACGGGGTGACTGGCCGGCCCGACGGCCCCCCCCGCCTCGATCGGCGCCGAGGCCGCGGCCGGCCCGCTCACGATCTTTTCCAGCAGATGCTTGACGCCTTCCAAAATCACGTAGGCCCCGCCGTAAGGCAACGCCACATACCGCACGAGCAAGCGGCCAGGAGGGGCGCCGAAAGCCAACGAACTGAGCCGTTGCGGCAGCCGCAAGTAGACCTCGCCGCGATGATAGACGCCATCCAGCGTGGCGGCCAATTGGCGGTCGGCGCGCAGCAACTGGTCGCCGGAAAAGAACTCTTCGCCGCCGCTCAGGTCGGGCAGCTTCAATTGATTGCGCGAGATGGCGTCGCGCAGATCGCTCATTCCCAAAAAGCCGTCGGCGACGACGCGATCGAGCAGCTCTTCGACGAGCTTTTGCCGGGCGACTTTCTCGGGCAAATTCTTCGGCCGCAGCCCCACGCTTTCCAAGGCGCCGTCGATCAGGGGGCGGAAGCGATCTCGCAACTTGTGCTCGGCCCTCTCCACTTCTCCGGCGAGCAGCGACGCCAGCCGGCGCCGGTCGCGCTCCGGCAGCCGAACTTTCGCCGAGCGCCGCAGGGCGACTCGCAGGTGCTTCGACATCAACACTTCGCGCTGCCCCGGCAGGTGTCGCTTGATCGGCAGCCGGCCGCGCGAGATGATCCATTCGATCAGGTCCAGCTTGTAGACGTCGCGCTCGAAGTCGATGCAAACCTTCTGCAAGTCGTACAGCGTGCGCGACTCGCGCGTCCAAAAGCCGCTTGCCGAGCGGCCTAACAGGGCCAGCAAAACTCGCGACCAACGACGCCGGTCGCGGTCGCTGAATCCAAGCGCGGCTTGCAGCCGGTCGGTTAGCCGGTTCAGATCGACGCGGGCGGCGGCCGTGGCGCGGGCGGCCAGGCTCGGTCGCACGTGACGCGCCGCGCGTGTGCGCAAGATGGCGGCCCGCACCGCGTTGCCCAGCGTCGCGGCCCGCTCGGCGCGGCGATTCAAGCGGCGGTACAGCCGCTCCGAAGCTTTCGCCGGCAAAACGTCGAGTTCCTCGTCTTCGATCTCTTCGGCCGCATCGTCTTCCATTTCCTCCGTCGGCGGGACCGGCAACGGGGCGCCGGGCAGCCGGGTCTCGGTCAATAGCGCCGCGGCGTCCAAATCTTCGGAGAGAATTCGATCGACGTCGCCGCTGGGCGGCAGCGTGGGAAAATAACGCGGCAAGAGCGTGTTGGCGAAGAACCGCAGCTCCCAATAGACGGCGACGAATTCGACGTAAGTCGCAAGCTCGTCGATCGGCGGCAAGAGAATATCCTCTTGCCGCAGCACGAGCTTCGCTTCTTCGAAAGCCGCCCGGCCGATCCGCTCGATGCGATCTCGGGCGATCGCCGCGTCGAGCTTTCCTTCGGCGATCCGCTGCTCCAAAGCGACGTGGACGCGAATATGAAACAGCAATCGCCAATACTTGCCCAGCGCCTCGCCCGAGGTCAGTGAGGCCAGGTTTTCGGCGTCGGGCCGCGCCAGCAAGATCACGTTGGCGGGCAATGGGGCCTGCGCCGGAATGTCGAGTTCGTCGCGATCGACGATCTTCAACAATTCCTCGGCGGCGATTGCATAGGTCTTGCGGTGCGGAACCTTCAGCCCGATTCCGCCGATCTGCCGATGCTGTTTGATGACCCGCCGCAGGATGCGGGGCGGCGCAAGCACCGCCGAGGGATCGGCCTCGCTCAAGGCCGATTCCAACGCGGAAATCGTCAACGGCAGATCGACGCTGCCTGCCATATCGCCCTAGCTCACGTTCCCCTTGTAGCGCAACCGCCCTGTAATTCTACGTCACGGCGGCTGCGGCGAGATAGGGCTCAGGCGTTGATCCCGCGACGGGCGTGGTCCGTGGCGATTGGCTCATGCGGGTGCAACCGCATCGCCGCGCCCACGGCGGCCGGGCGATCGGATTCCAACGGCGCCGGCTTGGCGGGCCGATTCTTGGTAAACCGGCGGCCGAACAACCCGCCCAAGGGGCCGGCCAGCAACGCGGGCAGCAATAGCAGGTTGCCGACCAGGGCCGACGTGAGCAATGTGACCATCATGTAGCCGAAGCGCTGCGTCGGCGTGAAGGGGCTGAAGGCGAACACCGACAAACCGAGGCCGATCACGCCCCAGCTTTGATACATGGCCTGCGCGCAGCCTTTATAGGCCAGCATCACTGACTCGCGGCGATTCAGCCCTTGTTTCAATCCGCCCCGGTATTGAATCATGAAGTGGACGACGTCGTCGACCGTCACCCCCAGCGCCACGCTGGGCGCCATCACCGAACCGATATCGACCACGATCCCCAGCCAGCCCATCAGGCCGAAAATGACCACCGCCGGAAAAATGCTGGGCAACGCCAGAATCAGACCGGCCGACCAATCGCGCACGGCGATCATCATCACGATCGTGATCAGCACGAAGTCGCTGATGAAACCCCAGATCAGGCCATTCAACAGCGAGCGCTGCGCCTTGTAGACCAGCGGGACCAACCCGGTGTAGATGGCCGAGACGGCGCCTTTCTCGATGCCTTTCTCTTTCCGTTCGGCGGCCAGCACGGGTTCGACGTGCTTGGGAATCTCCTCGAGGAACGTGCCGTAATCGACGTCCTTCAAGGCCCCGACACGGGCGCTGATCCGCCACAATTCCAGGCCGTCTTCGTCGGCCAGATAGTCGCCTTCGATGTAATCGTCGCGGTGTTCTTCGAGCTTTTTGGCGGTGACGTTGCGAGCCAGCTTGTACTTGTTTCGCACGGCCAATCGCTCGAACACGCCCCCGATTCCGCCGGATGCTTTATAGTCCTCGGGATGCGGCAGCTTCGGCGCGAATGTGATCGCCGACAGCACTCCGCCGACCTCGGGGACTTGGCGGAGTTGCCGCTGCACCTTCTCGACCAATTCCATGCGCTCGAGAAAATCGAGCTTGCACTTCTGGGGATCGATCTTGAGCACGACTTCCATCGGCACCAGGTCGCCCAGGTTGGTTTCGAGCCATTTGTAGTCGGCCAAAATTTTGGCGTCGGGCGGAAACAACCGCATCAAATGGACGGAGGTCTCCATCTTCGTCAACCCGTAGCCGCAAAACGCGAGGATAGCCAGGCAGCCAAACGTCACCAGGCCGTGGCGGCGGATGATGCCTTCGCCCAGCCCTCGCCAGATGCGCGCGGAAGCGAGATCGAACGAAAAAGCGCCCCCCTTGGCGGGCGCTCGGCGCTCGCGTTCTGCCTGAGGAGCGGCAAAGACATGCAGCGGCCAGGTCTGAAAGCAGGCCGGCAGCACGAAGAACAGCAGCAGCACGCTGACGCACACGCCCAGCGCCGAGTAGAGGCCGAACAACTGGATCGGCACCAATTCGCTGTAGCACAAGGTCAGCAAACCGACGGCGGTGGTGACGGTGGCCAGCGTCACCGGCAGCGCGGCATGACGAATGGCGGCTTCCGGGGCGCCATGCAAACCGGCGCCTTCGTTGAGCACGTCGCGATAATAATTCGAGAGGTGGATCGCCCCCGAGATCGTCGCCACATACACGAGCGACGGCATGGTGAGCAAAATAGCGTTCATCCGGATGTAGCCCGGCGCGTGCCCCAAGACCAGCGGCGACCACCAGACGATCGCCAGGCTCGCGGCGGCCCCGTAGATGCCCACGAAGAACACCATCACGATCAACCGCGGGCTGCGCAAACACCACCAAGAAACGACTAGCCCGATGGCCGCGGCGAAGCCGGCCAGCTTGTAGAGGCTCTTTTCTCCGGCCTCGTCGATGGCTACGTTGTCCACGGGCGGGCCGCCCATGTGCAACTGGTCCGCGTGGATGTTGCACTCTTGCGAGGCCGTGTTGCGCACCAGGTTGACCGTTTCGCGCAGATGGTCTTTACCCTGCTCCGACAGCGTCAGCACGAGGCACGTCGTCTTGCCGTCTTCGCCGATCAACGTTCCCTTGAGCCGGTCCAAGCCGCTCTCTTCCGGAAGGTTGATCGGGTCGGAAGTCAAACGTTGGAGCAGTTGCGGCCCGGTGACGATTTCTTTGAAATAGCGGGGGCGATCCGCCGGCGCGGCGGCTTGCTTGCCGGTCGCATTGACCGGCGGCGGGGCGGCTTGGGCTTCGGCGTTCGGCGGGGCCAGCTTGGCCTCCATCATCCGCAGCCGCTGGTCGTCGAGCGTGCAGCCGTCCCAACTGACCAGAATGAATTGCTCGCCGGCGAAGTGCTCGCGAAACCATTTGAAGGTGGTGGTTTCCTCATATTGGGCCGGCAGCCACTGTGCAACGTCGTTCTTGTTGCTCCTCAGCGCCCGCAAGGCGCCGACCATGGTTGGGCCGTAGCACAACGCCGCAATCAGCAAGATCTTGAAACTGTTGCGTTCGTAAAAGCTTTTCATGAAAGATGGAACCGGGTCGGCTGCGAGATGCGGCTTTCAGGCGGGAGCGACCGCACGAGACTTCCTTGTGTTCGTCGGCGCCAAGCGAGGGCGGGTGGTTCGCACCTAGGGTCGAGAGTCGGCCTCGTTGCTTACAGGCCGCTCCCCCCGCTCGCCTTGACCGCGGGCGACAGATTCGTAGCCCGCCAGTTTAATGACTCGACTTTCATAAGTCGATATGTTCAGCGGTTTTCCAGGGGCTAGCGAGCCTTCGGATCGCCCCTAAAGGCGGTAGATTTCGCCTACGCCGACTCCTCGGCGCCCGCCCGGGGCCGAAAACGCGCGCTGCGATGCAAAACATCGCGAGAGAGGGATTTGTTCGACTGGCAGATTAGGAAATCGCCAGCCTGACCCATATTAACATTTGCCTTTGGCGCTGTGGCCGACAGATTTGGCCAGCTTAGCCGGCCATCACCCGAGTTCGACCGGCGGCTTTCGCACTGCCTGCCCCCGATCGGCGGCGATAGTTCACCGGGCCGCCCGGCGATCAGGGGCCAATGCCGCGAGGGTTCTCGGCCAAGAAGTCGCGAGGACCGCGATTGGTGTAGTAGGGATAGGTGACCTGGCCCGTCGGAGGTCCGCCGGCGTAGGCCCCCTCATCGACGGCCCGCGCCCCGCAGCCGCAGCCATGACGGTGCCCCAAAATGCCGCAGCCGCGATGGCCGAACAAGCCGTGGCCGCCGCGGCAGCCAGGGCCGCAAACGGCATTGTCGAAATTGCGGCAGCCGAGGCCCGTGCTAGCAATGGCAATCAATGCCGCGAAGATGACGCGCTTCATATTGTGAGATTCCTTTTTGCTGGGTCGCAAAAGCTAAAGAATTTATCGGCCCGCCATCCGCGCGAATCCAGCAAATCGATAGAATTGGACGGCGAGGCAAGTTCGCGGCGGCTTGCCCAATCGGCAGAGATTTCGCAAATCCCCTGGACGCTTTCGGCGGACTTGCGTTACATATCCGCTAGCGGAGACACCCGAGCACAAGAGCCTAGGAGACGGAGTCATGGCAGACTCGACTTGCAATGCGCTCAACTCAAATCGCCGGCTTGTGCGCCGGATTTGTCGATCGGCCGGTCTTGCGATCGGGCTGATTGGCGCCTCGCTTGTCGGCCAGTCGCTGGCTGCCAACGCGCCTCGGAAGATTTCGATCGCTCCCGGCGCCGATGCGCAGCGGCAATTGCAGACTGCTTTGATCGAGGCCCAGCCGGGCGACGCGATCGAGTTGGCGGCCGGCAGATTCGACTTCACGGCCACGCTGTCGCTCGACGTCGCCGGCGTCACGCTCCGCGGCCAAGGACTCGACAAGACCGTGCTCAGCTTCGCCGGCTTGAAGCAAGGCACGGGCGGCGAAGGGCTGTCGGTCACCGCCGACTATTTCACGATCGAAGATCTGGCCGTGGTCGACGCCAAGGGAGACGCGGTCAAAGTCAGCGGCGCCAACGGCGTGGTCTTCCGTCGCGTGCGCGCCGAATGGACTGGCGGGCCGAAGCCGACCAACGGCAGCTACGGCCTCTATCCGGTGCTGTGCCAGAACGTGCTGGTCGAAGATTGCGTCGTGCGCGGCTCGTCCGACGCCGGCATCTACGTCGGACAATCGAAGCAGATCGTCGTCCGCCGCAACCGGGCTTTCGAGAACGTGGCCGGCATCGAGATCGAGAACTGCATCGGCGCCGACGTTTACGACAACGAATTGACCGACAACGCCAGCGGCGTGCTGGTCTTCACGTTGCCCGATCTGGTTCAAAAGGGCGGCCGGCAGTGCCGCGTGTTCGACAATCGCGTGCTGCACAACAACCACAAGAACTTCGCCCCCCAGGGCAATATCGTGGCCCAGGTTCCCTCCGGGACCGGCGTCATGGTGATGGCCAGCGACGAAGTCGAAATCTTCGACAACCAAATCAGCGACAACCAAACGGTCAACCTGGCGGTGATCAGCTACCAGGCCACGAAGCAGAGCTTCAGCGATCCCGAGTTCGACCCCTTTCCGGAAGCGATCTCGATTCACGACAATAAGTTTTCGGGCGGCGGCGACAAGCCGGCCGGCGAACTGGCGCTGTTGAAGGTGGTGTTGTTGCGCAGATCGCTGCCCGACATTATTTGCGACTGGGCGGAAGATCCTAAAAAGCTGGTCGCTGGAAAGCTGCCCGGGCCGCTACAGACCGTGATCGAGAACAACGGCGACGCCGATTTCGCGAGGATCGACCTGTCGGCGACGGTGCCGGCCCCCGACAAGATCAGCCAGGACATGCAGCCTTACATCGGCCGACACGCGCCGCTGCCGGCCGTGAAACTGGCCGGATGGGCGCCGCCGAAGTCGATCAAGCCGCGCCCGCGGCCGCCCGAAAAGCTTTCGGCTTATGGTCTCTTCGAGGGCGACGGGGCGACGCAACAGCCCGTCGCCGGCGTGATTCCCTACGACCTCAACACGCCGTTGTTTTCCGATTATGCGCTCAAGTACCGCTTCGTGAAGCTGCCCGACGGCCGCCAGGCCGCGTATTCGGCCGAAAGCGTGTTCGACTTGCCCGTCGGCACGTTGATCGCCAAAACCTTTGCGATGCCCGCCGATCTGCGCGAGCCGCAAGGCGAGCGGCGGCTGTTGGAAACCAGAATCCTTGAGCGCACCCGCGACGGTTGGACGGGCCGGGCTTACATCTGGAACGACGAACAGACCGAGGCCACGCTGGCGCTGGCGGGCGGTACGATCGACGTCGAGTGGATTCACGCCGACGGCAAGACGCGCCAGAACAACTACATCGTGCCCAACGTCAACCAGTGCAAAGGCTGCCACGCCACGGCCCAGGGGATGCAGCCGATCGGGGTCCAGGCGCGGCATCTCAACCGCGATTTCGATTATCCCGAGGGTCGCGAGAACCAACTGATGCATTGGACCGGCGCCGGCGCGCTCGCGGGCGCGCCCGAAGCCAGCCGGGCGCCGCGTTTGGCCGCCTGGGACGATCCGCAAGCCAAGCTGGAAGACCGCGCCCGCGCGTGGCTGGAGATTAACTGCGCCCATTGCCATCAGCCGGGCGGCAACGCGCAGAACGCCGGCCTCGATCTTCGCGCCCGCCAGGCTGAACCGGTGAAGATCGGCATTCGCAAGCCGCCCGTCGCCGCGGGGACCGGTTCCGGCGGATTGCGCTACGACATTCTGCCCGGCAAGCCGAAGCAATCGATTCTCATGTTCCGTCTGCTCTCGACCCATCCCGACGTGATGATGCCCGAGTTGGGCAAGCGGATGGTCCACGAAGAAGGAGTGGAACTGGTGCGGCAGTGGATCGAGTCGCTGGGCGACACCAAGGCGGCGGCGAAACCGGCCCGCAAGAAGTGAGCGGGTCCGAGCGCTTGCATGGCATAGTGCGGGGTCAGTCCGCGCGAGCGCTGTTTAGGACGTTAGTCAATGGCCTCAGTCGCATAGGCTACGCCCACTAAAAGGCGGAGGTGGTCTGCAAGAAGGCATCAAGATCAGTTGTAAAGTCGTTCATCGATTCCCAATGCAACCAAGGGGCATCCCATGGACGAGAATCGCCGTTCACGACGATTCCGGGATGCGCCTGACGGAGCGACTTCAATGCGCGGCGCAAGTGTTCGGCCTCTTCTGACGTTAAGGCGAGACTTATATCAAGACCGGCGATGTGGACCGCTTTGAGATGTTTCAGTTCGACCAGCGACTCAATAGCCGCCCCATTTGCCATCCCGTAGTCGCTCGAAAGCTCCTCCAATGACTCAAGGGGCTCCAATTCCGCCAATCCGGCGCTGACGATGTCCCCCTCAAGCCGAAGTTCTCGCAACTTCGTCAAATTGGCAATCGCAGCAAGGAGTTCCTTCCTAGTCATGTCTGTCCGGGAGATCGCGAGGCTGAGCGACTTCAAATTCGTCAAGCCGCCAAGGCACGCCAGATCGTGCGGATGAATTTCTAAATATTCACATCGCCCGATCTGTAGACGTTCGATCTGCGTCATTTTGCCAAGTGCTGCGAAGCATTCGTGCGCTCGTTGCTCGTCGCCGCGAAAGAAACGATCGAAATCGAGCGTAAGCGACTTCAGTTTGACGAGTTTGCCCAGTTGCGCTATTTCGGCGCCAGGGAATCCGAGCAGACGAAGTCGGCGGAGCTGCGTTAGTTTGCCGACCGCCTCGAGGCGTTTGCGCATTTCTAACTCGTTGTATTCGCAATCCTTTACATCGAGCGTGAGCGATTTCAGGTGCGTCAGGCCCGTCAAGAAGCCCAGGTTGTCGCCATGGACGCCCGCCAGCGAAAG
>DATNEC010000448.1:0-4681 GCA_035606815.1 Pirellulales bacterium | reverse complement strand
TCCCGAAAGATTGCGCGGAAAGCGCCCCAGCAGATCGCCCAATTCGAGCACCTCGACCGCGCGCTCGAAATCGACGGGCCGACTGTCGCGCTTTCGCCGCCGCAGGCCGTAGCGCAGATTGCCCTCGACCGATAAATGCGGGAACAGCAAGTGGTCCTGAAAAACCAGTCCCACGCGGCGTCGCTCGGCGGCCAACTCGATGCGCGCCTCGGTATCGACGAGGGTCCGCTCGCCGAGCCGAATGCGGCCGGAATCGGGCCGATAGAGCCCGGCGATGAGCATCAGCACGGTCGTCTTGCCGCTGCCCGAGGGACCGAAGAACGACGTCACCTGACGATCGGCGTCGAACGCGACGTCGAGTTCGAATCCGGTCGGATGGCGGCGCTTGGCGGAGAATTGGAGCATGGCTTTCAGTGTTCAGCGTGAAATCGTGCCTCAGTTGGATAGCATTCTCGGGATTTCCTTAAGTTAGAGGCTGAAAACTTCAAACTTCCTCGCGCAGCGTCTGTCGCCGCTCCAGCCATTCGCTCATCGCCAAGGCGCCGCAGGCCAGCACGATCGAGATCACGACCAGCCGCCAACTGCGCTCGATGCCGCCGGGCTGGTAGACCAACGTATAGATCGCCAAGGGAATCGTGCGCTGCCCCTCGATGCTGCCCAGCACCATCATCGTCGCGCCGAACTCGCCGAGGCTGCGGGCGAACGCCAGGATGCAACCGGCCGCCACTCCCCGGCGCGCCAGCGGAAGGCTGATCGTGAGAAAGGCGTTCAGACGTCCTGCTCCCAGGCTGCGGGCCGCGAATTCCAATCGCGGGTCGACGGCATGAAACGCCAGGCGAATCGAGCGCACCATCAGCGGAAAGCTGACGACCGCCGCGGCGATGGCGGCGGCCGGCCAAGTGAACAGCACTCGCACTCCAAACCAAGCCTGGAGATATGAACCGATCGGCCCCTTGGGAGCGAGCAGCCGCAACAACAAGTAGCCCGTCACCACCGGCGGCAGCACCAGCGGCAAGTCGATCGCGACTTGCACGAGCCACTTGGCGGCCTGAGAGAACCAGCGGGACGACGCGCTCCAACGGGCCAAAACGTAACCCAGCGCCAGCGCGGCCGGCAGACTGCCGACGACGGCCCACGCCCCGACTTGGAAGCTGAGCCGCAGCGCCGACCACTCTTCGGCCGTGAGCATACTCCAGCGGCCTCGCGCAACTAGGGCTTCGGGGCGGGGATGGGCGAGCGCAGCGTGAAACCGCGCCGGCGATAGATTTTGGCCGCCGCATCGGACCGAAACGCTTCATAGAGCGCCTGCGCACTCGACTTCGACTCGCTCCGTTTCAGCAGCACCAGCGGATAGACGATCGGTTCGGTAAGCTCCGAGTCGAAGCGGAAGGCGATCTCCACTTTGTTCGTCACCGCGGCATCGGTGGCGTAGACGATTCCGGCCTCGGCGGCGCCCGTTTCGACATAGGCCAGCGCTTGGCGCACGTCGGCCGCGCCGACCACCTTGGGCTTCAGCTCGTCCCACAGTTTGAGTTTTTCGAGCGCCTGCTTGGCGTAGATGCCGGCGGGGACCGACTCGGGTTGGGCCAACGCTAGCCGCTCGACGCCGTCTGAAAGCAAATCGGCAGGCCCGGCGAGCTTGATTTTGGACCCGCTCGCGACGACCAGCACCAACTCGTTTCCCAACAATTCGTGCTGCTTGGCGACAAGCCCCTCTCCGTCCAGCTTGGCCGCCCAGGCTTGGTTCGCCGAAAGAAACAAATCGGCTTCGGCCCCGGCGATCAATTGTTGAGCCAGCATCGACGAGGCGCCGTAGCTGGCTTTCACGGAGACGTTGGCGTGCGACCGCTCGAAATTCGCCAGCACCTCGTCGACCGCCTCCTTCGTGCTGGCGGCCGCGAACAACAGGAGCGATTCTGGCTTGGCCCGCGAAGCCGGCTTGTCGGCGGGCGCGGCGCAACGAGCGATGTCGCCGACCAAAAAGATCGACAACAAAACGCCGGTTGCGATGCAACTGCGCATCTCATTCGCCGCCGAGAAAGGGGTAATTCAAAAGAAGTCCAAAAGAGCCGCCAAAGGCGATATATACCGCCGGACATAGCGGTCGTCAACGGGCGAGCCTAGGGCGAAGCGGCGTCTTGCGGCCTCGCGGAAACGCGGCAAGATGCCGCGTCTAGCGAGCGAGAACGAAGATCCTAGGGCGAGAAGATGAACTTTCCGCCGCTGACGTACCAGCCGTCGCCGCAAGGACAACACCACAGAATTTCGGTGGGGAAGGCGGCCACGTGGCCGTCGCCGTAACGGACCGCCACTTTGTGCGGCCCGATCGAGAGCGGCACGTTGTGCAGCAGCCCAATGCCGGTCGTGGACAGTTCCCGGGTGAATGCCTGGTGCGGCCCGAGATCTTCTCGATCGTTGGCCAAGCTTACCGGTCGAAAGAACGGATAGCGTGCGGCGCCGCGGCGGTCCATCTGGTCGTCGGCCCGGGCCTGGCCCATCAATTCCTGAATCTGCTCGCGAAGCGGATCTTGCGCCGCATGAAATCCGGCGTCCTGGGCGGGAGTTGCTGTGGTCATGCTCGGGGTTCCTGATCGCGCATCGTGGAGCTTACTGAAAAGATAGGATACGACGCCGGAAAAGAGCGATTAATCATCGCCTTGGCTCGACTTTCGATTCCCAGCGAGGGTCTGGAAATTCGGAAAAGTCGCGCTAAGCCCCCCAGCCCTCCCGTGCCGAAAACAGATGCAGCGAGTTTCAAGCGCCGCCGGCCGCGGCTCAGGAGTAAAATCCGCCTCACGCGGACGCGAGGGTCGTCATGCTCAAGGGAATCTGGCGCCGATTCAACGCCTTGCGAGGGTTGCTGTTGTTGATCGTGCTCGCTTCATGCTTGCCGTCTTGTGCGAGCAATCAGGCCCGCTCGCGCAACCCTGCCGCCGACGACCTGGATTCCGCCCGCAGCGATTTCGATCGCCACACGCCGCCCGGCGGCGATTGACGGGCCGCGAGCCGGACCGCTATTGTCGGCAAGCCCGTTAAACGCGGCTTCCCATATCGCGTCAGCGGCGACTTTTTCTCGCGGGCGTCCCACCCCCCGCCTCTGCGTTTCGTAGTAAGCTTAGGCAAGCTCGATTCGCACTTCGGACACGCACCCCGGCGGCCCAGCCATGAATCGCACAGTCTGTTTCTTCGCGGCGGCTTTATTCCCGTCGGTCTTGATCGCAGGCGTCGGCGGCCGCACGGATGGGCTCCGCTACGGCAACCCGCCGACGCGGGGCACGACTCATATCCACGCGCGCTACGGCGAGGGCTACGTTCATGCTCCGCAAGGCGCAGCCGGGGTCGGCAAATCGGTTGCGAATCTGGATGAAGAAGCGCGGGCCTTGGGGCGCCGCAAGCTCAACGGCAACTACAGCAATTCGGGACGAGGCGGCAGCAATATTCGGCCCAATCTCAATCCGGGCAGCTATCGGCAAGACGGTCCCTACTACGGCTTCGGCAGCCTGAACTTCGGTCCGTTCGGAACCGGGCTGTTCGGCAGCGGCGGCTATGGCGGCGGCGGCGGTGGTTACGGCGGCGCCGGACGCGGCGGCTATGGCTATGGCGGCAATGGGTTCGGACTCGGCGGCTCTCGATATGGGTCCGGCGGCTACGGCCGCTCCGGCGGATACGGATACGGCTCTGGCGGATATGGGTATGGAGGGTATGGGTACGGCGGATATGGAGCCTCCGGCAGTTCCGGCGCGTTGGGCTATGGCGATCCGCACTCGCGATTCTTTTTCGGGGCCTCGCCGATCAACGACCCTTCGACATTTCGCTATAGCGGCAACTCGGTGATACCCCAAGTGCCGGGGTTCGAAAACTATGCTCATCCCTCGGGCCTCGTTCCCTACTCGTACATTTACGTGAATCCGCGAATGCCCCAGGAGCCGCCCAACCCGCAACGGATCGCGAACCCCTTCGTCGACGGAAATGGCGCGGGCGATGCGCCGCAGCCAGCCCCGCAAGCAGACGGCGGTCCTCAGCCTGCCGTGGAATAGCCAAAGCGTGAATCGCTGTCAGAAGCAGCAGGCTAGACCGCGGCGTCGAACAGCGGCGCGTAGGGCGAGACGAAACGCAAGTAGGACGACCCGTCTTGCGATTCGTTCAACCGAAACACAGTCATGACCGGGGGCGCGGTTTCGATCGACGCGACGTACTGCACCAGGTTCGAACTCGACAACCTCGCCGGCGCAGCAAAGTCGATCAAGCTGGAGATTTGGCCGGCCTGTTGCACCGCGGCCTTGATCGGGCTTTGGAACAATTGCCCGAGCCAACCGTACGGCAGCGCACTGGTCGAGTAAGAACTCGTTCGCAACATCGATTTCGATCGCCTCGATCTTGCAGCGCCTCGCGCTCTTTGCCGCTCGACCGATGCCGAGCAGGCAAGGTTGGCGGATCGCCGCCCGTCCGAATGGAAAAGAAGAAGAGATAGGTCAAACAACCCTAGCTCGGGCGCCGCAAGAATCAAGGCGCCGGCCGTAGTCGCAGCCGCAGGTCACGCCTTAGCATAACCCGAATCAGCATAAGATTTTATGCTGAAACATCATCTACCTGGATTCGCGCCAGGCCCTTCAGATGTAATACATGTTCTCGGCCTGTTGTTGGGCCCGGTCGATCAATTCGGCGAAATTGATCGCACGCA
>DATNEC010000446.1:0-7198 GCA_035606815.1 Pirellulales bacterium | reverse complement strand
ATTTCGGCCACTCGCCGCATGCCGGGCAGATTGATCTTGTCGTAATCGTCGCTCGGCCGATGGTAGTCGGAGTGCGTACCGGTGAAGAAGTGCATCACCGGGACTTTCTTGGCGTAGAACGAAGAGTGATCGCTGGGGCCGAATCCGCCCGGCTGTTTGGTCAACTTGAAGCCGTAGCGCTCGTTGAGCCCGTCGATCAACGGCGCGAACTCGGTCGCGGTATCGACGCCCTGGATAATCAGCTTGTCGTCGGTCAGGCGTCCGACCATGTCCATATTGAGCATGGCTACCGTCTTGTCGAGCGGGTACAGCGGATCGCGGCAGTAGCGGGCGCTGCCGATCAGCCCGCGTTCCTCTCCGGTGAACGCGATGAACACGACGCGCCGGGGCAGCTTCCGTTCGCGCGTGGCCAGACGGCGGGCTACCTCGATGAGCGCCGCCGTGCCCGAGGCGTTGTCGTCGGCGCCGTTGTGGATTTCTTTGGCGCCTGGCGCGAGCGAGCCGTCGCCGCCGAGTCCCAGGTGGTCGTAGTGTGCGCCGATGACGATCGTCTCGTCGGCATGCGGCCCTTCGCCTTCGAGCACGCCGACGACATTCTTCACTTCCGCCTCTTGGCGGAGCACTGAAATCTCGCCGCGCAGGCGCCAGCCGGTCAGTTCGCGGCTGCGCGGCTTGAGATCCTGGTCGATCTGCTGTTCGAGCGCGGCCAGATCGTCGCCGGTCGCCGACCGGAGCAGCTTGTCGAGCGGCCCTCGGCGGCAGAACAAGACGGGAATCCGCTGCGACTCTCCGCCGGGCCCCGCGTCGCGGAAGCCCAACAGCGGATCGTACTGGGCCTGAAGTTGCTCTCCGTGCCGGCGGATTTGATCGAGCAGCTTCTCCACCGCCAGCCGCTGCGTCTCAAGCTGTTCATGCGAGGGCTTTTCGATTTCCTTGAATTTCGCCTGCGCGGCGGAGAGCTCGTCGATCGCGTCCTGCCAGCGCTTGGATCGCTGGGCCACGGTCTTTTCAATATCGAACTCGTCCGTGCAAAAAATGATCGCGGCGGCGCCGTGTTCGTAGGCGTTGGAGAGCTTGCGGGCGAACGGCGCATGGTCGGAGTGCCGCGTGCCGTTGAAGACGCTATGCGGATTGGCCTGCTCCGGCTCGTGACGCAAGACGATCACCGCCTTGCCTTCGACATTCAAGCCGGCATAGTCGTCGTAGTCTTCGTACTTCGCGCTAATGCCATAGCCGGCGAAGACGAGCGGAAAATCGAGCTTGCCCGAACCGCCGATCGCCAGCGGATTGAAATCCTTTCCGAGCTGCAACGCGACAGGTTCGCCGGCTTGTTCCGGACCGGAAGGCCCGACAAGCTCGGCGCGGTTGACCTCGCCCAGTTCCGTGCCGGTCGTCATGTTGAACTTTTGAAAGGGGCCGCCATCGAACAGATCTGTCTTAAGCCCGAGTTCGGCGAACTGGCTGGCGATGTATTCGGCCGCCTGGTCCAATCCCCGGCTGCCTACGCCGCGGCCTTCGAGTTCGTCGCCGGCCAAATAGCGCACCGCGTCGTAAAGTCGCGTTTCGCTGCTGGCGGCGCCGGCCGACTTTTCCTCGGCTGACGCCCCTTGGGAGACGAAGCGGCACACGAGCGCAAGCGAAAACGCAAGCACCGCCCAGGCGGCGGGCTTTCGGGGCCAAGTGCGGCAAGCATGAGTCATGAAATGGGCATCCTTGGTGATTGGGCGTCTAACTCGTTGAATTGTTGGTTGTTGCGCCATCATCGTCAAGCAGGATTTCGCTTTTGACACGAGGCGCCTCCGCCGCTATGCTCTCGCCTCTTCGCCATGGGCGGTACAAAGCCTACCCCCGGCGTACTCAAGGGACACGGATGTCCGCACTTGAGGCCGCGGAGTTGGCCCGCCGATAGGTCGTTAGAAACGCGAAGGCGCACATGGAGGTGCTCGTTTGCTCCCCGGATGCAGCGTGCTGGTGGTCGATCCCCTGGAAGAAACTCGCGAAGTCTTGCGGACGGCGCTCGGGCGCCGCGGCGTGCGCATTTTGGCGGCCAGCGAGGCCGATCAAGGCCTGGCCCTGGCGCGTCTTCATCATCCCGACCTGATCGTGCTCGATCTGGAGTGCGAGGGCGCAAATGCGGGCGCTTCGGGAAAGATTGCCGCCCAATCGCTGGCGGACGAAACGCAACTGCTGGTGTTGGGCAATGCGCGCCGGGTCGCGCCCGAACTGCCTGCCGGTCAGTTCGTGCCGAAACCCTATCATTATGCTCCGCTGATTCGTAAAATCGAGGAGCTGTTGGAAAAGGCTCGACAGCCCGCGTCTCGGGCAGGCTGACCGCCTGCGGCGAGTGCGGTCGGCCGGGGCCGCATTCGGAGTCTGAGAACGTGCCTTCGCTGTTCGTTTTTCGCGGCAACAACCAGGGCATGCGCTTCGAATTGGAAGGCGAAGCCGTGTCGCTTGGGCGCGAGGCGGGCAACGACATCCAGTTGCACGACACCGAAGTCTCGCGACGCCACGCCGAGTTGCGCCGCGCCGCCAAGACCTTCACGCTGACCGATCTGGGCAGCTCCAACGGCACCTACGTCAACGGCAAACGCATCGAGTCGCACTCGCTCGCCAATGGCGACGAGGTACAGATGGGCGGCTCGATGATGCTCTACACCTGCCTGGGCGACGAGTCGGCCGGCGACCTGGCCGACAAGATCGACATCATCGCGCGCCACCAGCCGGGCGACCGCTCGCGGATCGTGCGCTCGATGAGCCAGGCCGAAGGCAGCCGCATTCTCGACGACGATTCGGGCGGCGCCACAAGTCCGTGGTTGGCCCGGGCGCGCAGCAATTTGCAAGTTATGTACCGCACGGCGCTGGCCGTCAGCCACACGCTCGACATCGACCAATTGCTCAGCCGGATCATGCAGTTGATCTTCGAGTGGGTCGAGGCCGATCGCGGCTGCATCATGCTGATCGACGCGGATACGGGCAAGCTCGAACCGAAGGTCCGCCGCAACCGCAAGGGCGTGAAATCCGAGGACCGGATCACGATCAGCAAAACGATCCTCGACTACGTGATGGAGCACAACGAAGGGGTGCTGACCAGCAACGCGGGCGAGGACGAACGCTGGAACCCGGCGGCCAGCATTTTGCAGTTGGGCATCTGCGAGGCGATCTGCGCGCCAATGCAGGGCCGCTACCACATGGTGGGCGTGATCTACATCGATACGTCGATTTCGCCGCAGCGCGTGATCCAGCAGCAAGAGGCCGCCAAGTTCACCGAGGAGCATCTCAAACTCATGATCGCCATCGCCCACCAGGCGGCATTGGCGGTGGAAGACACTCGCTATTATTCGGCGATGGTCCAGGCCGAGCGACTGGCGGCCGTCGGTCAAACCATCGCCACGCTCTCGCACCACATCAAGAACATTCTGCAGGGCATCCGCGGCGGCAGCTTTCTCATCAAAGAGGGGCTTTCGCAGCACGATGAAGGCATGGTCGGCAAAGGCTGGGAATTCGTCGAAAAGAACCAGGAGCGGATCTCGAACCTGGTCATGGACATGCTCACGTTCAGCAAGGAGCGCGAGCCCGAAATGGCGCCGGCCGACATGAACGCCGTGGCCGCCGACGTCGTGGAGTTGATGACTTCGCGGGCCAAGGAGAAGCGAGTCGAGTTGCGGTTCGCTCCCGCCAACGGTTTGCCGACCTTGACGTTCGACGCCGAGGGCTTGCACCGGGCGATTCTCAACGTAGTCACGAATGCGATCGACGCATGCCAGGCCGCCGCCAGCGACGACGAAGGCGCCGGGGCCGACAGCCCGCCGCGGCCGGGCGCGGTCGAAGTGCGCGTCGAGTACGACGCCGCGGCGGCCGTCGTGAAGATCATCGTCAGCGACAATGGCCCGGGCATTCCGCCGGAAGAGATCGACCAGATCTTTTCGCTGTTCGTCTCGCACAAGGGCAGCCGGGGGACCGGGCTGGGTCTGCCCGTCAGCCAGAAGATCGTCCAGGAGCACAGCGGCCGAATCGCCGTCGCCAGCCGGCTCGGCGAAGGCAGCCGTTTCACGCTCGAAATTCCCGCCGTGCCGCCCGAAAGCGTATCGCCGAACGCCAAGTCAGACGGCAAGACGCTGGTTTGAACGCGTTGGCCGGCAAATTTTTTTCCGAGTCGCCCCCTTGACGCCGCGCGCGATTGTTGTACTATTGTGCTAGTACAAGAAAAGGAGCCCGCGACGTGCAACTCCACATCTCCGCCAACGACGGCCTGCCGATCTATCTGCAGATCGTCAACCAGGTCAAGTACCTAGTCGCCTCGGGACGCCTCAAGCCCGGCGAGGAACTGACGCCGATCCGTGTGCTCGCCGAACGGCTGCTCGTCAACCACAACACGGTGGCCCGCGCCTACCGCGAGTTGGAGGCGGCGGGCGTCGTCGAAAAGCGGCGAACGGCCGGCACCTACGTTTCCGATCAGGGGTCGCCCCTGGCCCGCCGCGAACGCATCAAGATCCTGACCGAACGCATCGACGCCCTGCTGGCCGAGGCGCGGCAAATGGGCGTCGCCTTCGACGATCTCATGAAGCTCATGCAACAACGCGGGGCCGCTCTGCAAACCGACCGTAACGAGGAATGATTCCATGCACGACTCCTTTCCCTCCGCCGGCCCTCCGATTATCGACATCCGCCGCCTGACGCGGCAATTCGGCGACAAGCGCGCGCTCGACGAACTTTCGCTCGCGGTCCCGCGCGGCGGCGTGTTCGGCTTGATCGGCGGCAATGGCGCCGGCAAGACGACGCTTATCCGCCACATCCTGGGGATGCTCAAAGCGGAATCGGGCAGCGTGCAGGTGTTCGGCCTCGACCCGGTGCAAAACCCGGTCGGAACGCTGGGACGGATCGGTTATCTCTCGGAAGACCGCGATCTGCCCAACTGGATGCGCGTCGGCGAGTTGCAGCGCTACACGCAGGCCTTCTTTCCGACCTGGGACGAAGCCTACGCCGAGGAATTGCGGCAGGCCTTCGATCTCGACAAGCAGGCCCGCGTGAAATCCCTGTCGCGCGGCCAGCGAGCCCGCATGGGGCTGCTGCTGGCACTGGCGCATCGGCCGGAGCTGCTCGTGCTCGACGAACCTTCGTCGGGGCTCGATCCCGTGGTCCGCCGCGACATTTTGGGGGCGATCATCCGCACCATCGCCGACGAGGGCCGCACCGTCTTCTTCTCGTCGCATTTGCTCGACGAGGTCGAACGGGTCGCCGATCGCGTGGCGATCATCCATCAGGGCCGAATCATGCTCTCGGCGTCGATGGACGAGATCAAGGACACGCACCGCCGCGTGACGCTGCACTTCGGCGAGCCGCTCGAACGGCCCCCTTCGCTCGTCGGCGCGCTGTCGTCCGCCGGACAAGGCGCCGAGTGGACCTATGTTTGCAGCGGCGAGAGCGAACAGTTGCGGCGCGCGGCCGAGGCCATCGGGGCCACGGTGGTCGAGGACGCGGCGCTGTCGCTCGACGAGGTTTTCGTGTCGCGAGTGCAAAGTTGAATCTTGGATTCTTGGTTCAATCCAAAATCCAAAATCGAAAATCCAAAATAGAGAGTCCACCATGCGATCCATACCCGCGGCGATGACTTGGGAACTGTACCGGCGCGGCCGCTGGGGCTTTTTGGGCGCCTACTTGGGGGCGATCGCGCTGCCGGCGCTGTTGTACACGGCGCTCAGGGGCGACGGGGCATTCGATCCGGCGGAGCGGGCGATGATCGTCATTCACGTGGTGATGATGCTCTTTGCGGCGATGGCGTTTTGCAGCCCGATCCTTTCGGCGCTGGGCGACCCGTCTCGACTCTACGCCTATCCGGCGACGGCAGCGACGATCGTAGCCTGGAATCTGATTCCGGCCATGGCCGCGGTCTCGCTGGGATACCTGGCGACCGCCGCGACCTTGAACGCCTTGTTCCACGTCGACTGGCCGTTGTGGGGACCGGCCATGTTTTTGGCCGCCGGGCTGGCGGTTTTCGCCGCCACGATGTGGCTGGCCGGAAAGTCGCCGTGGCACTGGTTCGTGATCGTCATTCCGGCGATGGCCGCCGTCGGGCTCTGGTTCAATTCGCGGCACGGATTGCTTTTTCCCTCAAGCCGTGCGCACCTGTGGCGTGAAGTAACGGGTGGCGAGGTCTTGACGATGCTGGCGGCGACGGCCGCGGCCTACTACGCCGGCATCGTCGGCATTGCTCGCAGCCGGCGGGGAGACGCCCCGCGAACGCCGCGATTCTTTCTCTGGATCGGCAAGTTGCTCGACCCGGCGCCGGCGCTGGGCGCGGCGTTTCGCTCGCCGGCCCAGGCGCAGTTCTGGTTCGAGTGGCGGCAGAAAGGCTGGGCCATGCCCGCGATCGTTCTGGCGCTGGGAGCGATCTTTGGTTTGGGGTGGCTGTGCTTCAACCGCGTTCCGCTGAACTTGTTCGAAGGAGCGTTTTGGGGCGGCGTGTTTCTGCCCGTCGGCGGGCTGATCATCGGCTTGCTCATCGGCAACGCGGGGCCAACCGACTCGAAGATGGAAATGGGGCATTTTCTCTCCACGCGGCCGATGACCAGCGCCGAGATGGCCCGCATCATGCTGAAGACCGCCGCCCTAAGCCTGTTGACGGCCTGGGTGCTCTGGGTGCTGGGCTTCCTTGCGGTGTGCGTCGTTTTGCAAGCCGCGCATGCCCAAGTCCAAATCGCTCTGCCCCAACCGCAGGGGTGGCGCCAGTTTCCCGTCACATTGTTTGGCGCCTGGCTGAGCGTGGCGTTGCTGGCCACCCTTGCCCAAGCCGGACGTCCGCGGCTGACCATGACTTTATTCTGTTCGGCGATGGCTTTGATGATCGGCGGGATACTGTTTACGAAATACATGCTGGATCGCGACCCGCTCTTGGCGGCCCAATTCCGCGACGGTTCGCTGATTGCCGCCGGGTTGATCTTCGTATCGGGGACGGCCTGGGCCTTCGTCGTGGCGCGCCGGCGCTCGCTGATTGGCTCGCCGACAGCCTATGCCGCGGCAGGGATTTGGATTGCGGCGAGTGCGCTGGTCGTGTCGCTACAATGGTCCGCAGCATTCGCCAACCCGCTGCCGCTTCATGTGTTTGTCGTCGGCGTCTTAGCGCTGGCTGCTTTCCCCTTGGCCGGCGCTCCGCTTGCACTAGCCTGGAACCGCAATCGGTAGCCTCGGCGGCTGCGTG
>DATNEC010000441.1:0-9463 GCA_035606815.1 Pirellulales bacterium | reverse complement strand
TTGGCAGTTACCACCGCCGTCAGATTGCCGGCGGTGGGAGCGACGGAGAAGGTCACGGTGAGCGACGTCGCGGTCGCCGCGGTGACCGTGCCGACGGCGGTATTGTTGAAGGCGACCGTATTGTTTCCGGGTGTCGTGTCGAAGCCCAGACCGTTGATCGTGATCGTGGCCGCGTCGGCGGCCAGGTTGGAGATGTTGCTTGTCACGACGGGCGTGACCGTGGCCACCTGGATCGCCGCGCCGCTGCTGACCGCGTCGGAAGTGACCACGGCCGTCAAATTGCCGGCGGCGGCCGGCTCCGTGGAGAACTCCACGGTGAGCGAGGTCGCGGTCGCCGCGGTGACGATGCCTACCGCCCCATCGTTGAAGGCGACGCTGTTATTGCCCACAATCGGATCGAAACCTGTACCCTGAATCGTAATCGCGGCCGCGTTGGCCACGAGATTGGAGGTATCCGCCGTCACGCTCACGCCGCTGAGCATGGCGCGTTCTTCGAGGTGCTCCGAGTGGAACCGCCGAGAGACATGGCGTCGGGCGCGGGCGCCTTTTCCGCGGGCGGAGCGGGGCGATTCGAACCACGATCGAAGCCATGTCTTGAATGAGAACGACATTTTTGGATCCCTGCCAGATGTAAACAGTGACGCCTCCGCGACGTGTCTCAGATGTTTTCGGTAAAGAAGGAGATTTTCCCCTGTAAAAAAGGGGGGCCATGCGCGGGTCGCCATTGGGCCTCGCCAGCGCGTGATCCTGGGGGAAAGGGAGAACATATTCTGCGCTCACGCGCTTTCATCGCTGCTCCGCCAAGCCAACCTCTGGGTAAGATCAGGCCAGGAAGCAGGATTCAGCGCGCCGGGACAGAATGAGAATGGCGAAGGCGGCCACTTGAGTGCGCTATCTTCGGCCAAGTTGGGCAAGTTGGCCATCTTGGTCCTCCCCAGCCCATGGTTCGGAGGCCGTTATCGCCGTGAGCCTTTGCGGGAATAATCCCCGAGCTTGCGCCAAGCGCCCCCGTTCGCCGCGGATTCGGCGACGGAACCAAGTTTTGTCCATGCGTGCGGGAGGCAGCGGCCGGCTACCAGGCCCCCGCCGAGGTTTGCGGCGTCGGCGACTCAAGCCCGCGTCTTCGCTAGGACGAAAACTATCAAGCCATCCAGAGATTGGGATCGGCTTCACTTGCCGCCCCATGGGCCGAAGTACGCTTGAACCAATGAACAGCGGCGCCGCGAAATTGCCGAGAGGAGCGCGGCCCCCGATAAAGACCGTAAATGCTCGCCGCCCGCAAGGCGTCGCGGACCAGCCGCCGAACCCGCCTTCGGTGCGAGATGAGTTGATCTTCGCGCTCGAACACCATTCCGGGCGGCCGGCCAAAACCGTCGGTCCAACGCCCCCCGAAGCCGTGCGGCTTGGCGAAACGCCGAACGCCTTGAATTACGAGTGCGCAGTCCCGAGTCGCGGCGGCCAGCTTGAGCGGCAAATTTGGGATGAATTTACGGCAGACGAGCAGGCGTTGCAGCACTTGGCCGAGGCGATCGCCCACGGCGCCGCCGCGGCGGGCGCGGAGCTTGAGCCGGCCGACGAGGATGAAATTGATTTTCCCGAAGGCAAGACGCTCTATCGGCTGCACCGGCGGCACGAGCGCGATCCATCCGCCGTCCAAGAAGTCAAGCGGCGGGCGATGGAGACGAATTCGCTGCACTGCGCGGTTTGCAAGTTCAATTTCTTGAAGGCGTACGGCGAAAACTACATCGAGTGCCATTACACCGTGCCGGTTTCTGAATACCGCCCGGGCCAAAAAATCCGCCCCACAGACCTGGCGCTCGTCTGCGCCAACTGCCACCGCATGCTGCATCGGCGCCGTCCGTGGCGAACCATCGATCAGTTAGCCACGCTCCGCATCGGCTAGGCACAGTCTGAACGGCCGGAAAACAGCCGCGCCGGCGGGCGCCCCGGTCCTCGGCGAGCGGTTCAAGGACGGGCAGGACAAATCGGCTAAGACGAGCGGCGAGTGAGTCGGCCACCTCTCTGTGACGACACCGCCGGCGGGCGCGCCCGCTCGCCGCCGGGGCCGGCAGCCATTATAATCAGGCGTTTTGCCCGGGCCCTTGTTCATCGTTGCCGTCGCTGTCTTGCCATGATCGCATCCACGTTTCCCGATCTCGTCGCGCGATTCCGGGAATTGTTGGGCGTCGACGGCGTGCTGGCGGCCCGCGGCGAGTTGCTGGTCTACGAGTGCGACGGGTTCGTGATCGAGAAGAACTCGCCCGACGTGGTGGTCTTTCCGCGCTCGACCGAAGAGGTGCAGCAGATCGTTCGCTGGTGCAACGAGTACGACGTCCCATTTCTGCCTCGCGGCGCCGGCACGAGCCTGGCCGGCGGCTGCCTGCCCGTGGGCGGCGGAGTGATGATCGTGCTCACGCGGATGAAGCGGATCGTCGAGATCAATTTGCGCGATCGCTACGCCGTCGTCGAACCCGGCGTGGTCAACGTCTGGCTGACGCAGGCCCTCAAGGGGAGCGGCTATCACTACGCCCCCGATCCGTCGAGTCAAGGCGCCTGCACGATCGGCGGCAACGTGGCGACCAACTCGGGCGGCCCGCACACGCTCAAATACGGCGTGACGGTCAACCACGTGCTGGGCGTCGAGGCCGTGCTGGCCGATGGCCGCCGCGTGCAGTTTGGCGGCCCGGCCGAAGACTCGCCGGGGTTGGACCTGACGGGTGCCATCGTGGGCAGCGAAGGGACGCTGGTCGTCGTCACCAAGGTTTGGGTCCGCCTGACGCGCGATCCGCAAGGCGTGCGGACGATGCTCGGCATCTTCGAGTCGTGCGACGACGCCACCAATGCCATCAGCGAAATCATCGGCGCGGGGATCGTGCCCGCGGCGCTGGAGATGATGGACCAAGGCATTCTGGTCGCGCTCGAAGAAGCCTTTCACTTCGGCTTTCCGCTCGACGCCCAGGCGATCTTGCTGATCGAAGTCGACGGGCTCGAAGCCGGGCTCGACGCCCAGCGCGACCGCATCGTTGAGATTTGCAGCCAGGCCGGCGCCCGCGAGGTGCGGCAGGCGAAAACCGCGCAGGAGCGGTTGCTGCTGTGGAAGTGCCGCAAGCAGGCCTTCGGCGCCGTCGGCCGCCTTAGCCCCAGCTACTGCACGCAAGACGGCGTCGTGCCGCGCACCAAGCTGCCGCACATTCTCCGCCGGATCACCGAAATCGGCGCCAAGTATAACGTGCGCACCGTGAACGTGTTTCATGCCGGCGACGGCAACATTCATCCGATTCTGCTGTTCGACGAGCGCGATCCCGAGCAGATCGAGCGAGTGTTGGCCGCCAGCGGCGAGATTCTGGACGAGTGCATCGCCTGCGGCGGCAGCGTGACGGGCGAGCACGGCATCGGCGTCGAAAAGATCGGCTTCATGCACAAGCTTTTCACCGCCGACGACTTGGACGTGATGCGCCGGCTGCGCGTGGCGTTCAATCCGGCGGGCAATCTCAGCCCCGGCAAAATGCTGCCCACCGCGGGCGCTTGCGGGTTGGAACAACGACATCCGGGGCGCCGGGCGGCGCTTTGATCGATGGCCAACGAACCTAGGCGGGGTCAACCGTGAGCCTACTCGACAAACTGGAGCGCAAGCTTCGCCCGTTCGCGGTCCCCAATCTGACGGTGGTTCTGCTCGTCGCCCAGGCGCTTGGCTTCGTGCTGGTGACGACCAAGCCGGCCCAGGCCGATCAGATGGTTCTGATCATGGACCGCGTGTACGCCGGCGAATTCTGGCGGCTCGGAACCTTCTTGTTCATTCCGCCCGCGAGCAATCCGATTTTCTTGTTTTTCGAGCTGTATTTGTTCTATCTGATGGGGACCGCCCTGGAATCGCAGTGGGGCCAGGTTCGCTATACGCTTTACGTGTTGATCGCCTATCTGGCGACGCTTGCAGCGGCGGCCATCGTGCCGGCGGTCCCGGCCAGCAGCGGGTACATCGGGCTTTCGGTCTATCTGGCGTTCGCTCATCTCTATCCCAATTTCGAATTGCTGCTGTTCTTCATCTTGCCCGTCAAGATCAAGTATCTGGCGTGGCTGACTTGGATTTTCATGTTCATCGGCTTCGCCACGGGCGATTGGGAAACGAAAGCGCAGATCGTGTCTTCGGTGGCCAACTTTTTGCTATTTTTCGGCAAGGAGATTTTCTGGCGCGTCTCCGATGGCCGGCGGCGGATGGAGTGGCAGGCGAAGCAAATCAAACAGCGCAGCAAGGCGTTTCACAACTGCGCGATCTGCGGCGCCACCGAAAGATCGCATCCGCGGATGGACTTTCGTTATTGTTCGAAATGCGCGGGCAGTTACGAATACTGCGCCGACCATTTGAAGACGCACGAGCACGTCGTCCTGGGCGGCGCGGCGCCGGCGCCTGGCGACATGACCCAGGCGCCGAAATCGTAAAGGGATGCATGAGCATTGCCAGCGAATTGTTGCCTCTGACAGACATTTTGACCTTGACCGATCAGGCGGAACTGGCCGATGCCATCCGCCAAGCTTACGGCGACGGCACGCCGCTCTATCCGATCGGCGGAGGCACGAGCCTCGATTATGGGTTGCCGGCGAAATCGCCGGGGATCGGCTTGGCGCTTGCTGGCCTGAACCGAGTGGTCGATTATCCCTCGCGCGACATGACGATCACCGTCGAGGCCGGCATCACGATGGCGGCCCTGGCCGCGGAACTGGCCCGCGAAGGGCAGCGGCTGCCTCTCGACGCGGCCCAGGCGAGCTCGGCCACGCTTGGCGGCGTTGTCGCGACGAACTTCAGCGGGCCGCGGCGCTACGGCCACGGCACGGTGCGCGATTACGTGATCGGCATCGGCGCGGTCGACGGTCGAGGCACGCCGTTCAAAGGGGGCGGGCGGGTCGTCAAAAACGTCGCGGGCTACGATTTCTGCAAGCTGCTCGCCGGCTCGCTTGGCACGCTGGCCGTGATCGCCCAGTTGACGCTCAAAGTGAAGCCGCTGGCCGAGTCCTCGGCTTTCGTCGCCTGCGAGCCGCCGAGCTTCGCCCACGCGGAAACGCTATTGGCCGATTTGGTGAATTCCAAAGCGACGCCGGCCGCCATCGAGTTGCTGGCCGGACCCGAATGGTCGAACGTGCCCGAACTGGCCGTGCCGGAAGGCGCCGCGGCGCGGCTGCTCGTCGGCCTGGAGGGAACGCCCGCCGAAGTCGATTGGATGGTCGACGAAATCGCCCGGCAGTGGCGCGCCGCGGGCGTCGCCTCGCTGGAGGTGCATCGCGGCGGCATGGCCGAAGGCATCTGGGAGCGGCTGACTGACTTCGGCGCCAAGCCCGACGCGCCGCTGACCATCAAGATCAACGTCCGTCCGAGCGCCGTCACGCGGCTGATGGAATTGTGCCGGCAACTCGATCCGGGTTGCTCTCTGGCGGCGCGGGCCGGCAACGGCATCGTGTTGGCCCGTTTCAGCGAGTTTTCGGCGGCCGACACGTCGCGCGTCGTCCTTCAGCGTTTGCAGCCCGCCGCCGCGGCGGCCGGCGGCAATGCCGTGGTTTGGTCATCCACCGCCGGCGAACTGACGCGCCAGGCCATCTGGGGCGCGGCGGCCGACGATGCGGACGTGATGCGATCCGTGAAGCGGCAATTCGACCCCAAGGGCCTGCTCAATCCGGGGCGGTTCGTGTATGGTACAGTTTGATGCAGGCGCGAATGATCGGATCCCAGCCTGATTCGTTAGAGCCACGGATGAAACACGGATCGAACACGGATCAACGTCCTGCATTCCATCCGTGTTCGATCCGTGTTTCATCCGTGGCCAAAGTCGCTAACTCGCAACGGCGACTTATCCACTTCACTTTGAATCAATATCATGGGCCAAAATCCCGGTGCGGGGATCGACTACGAGCTGTTCTTGGATTGCGTCCATTGCGGGCTGTGTACGGCCTCGTGCCCGACCTATGTCGAGCTGGGCAACGAAAACGACAGCCCGCGAGGCCGCATCTACCTGATGCGGGCGGTCACCGACGGGCGGCTGGAGTTGAATCATGAAGTGCGCCGCCACTTGGAACTCTGTCTCGATTGCCGGGCCTGCGAGACGGCTTGCCCCTCGGGCGTACAGTACGGCAAGCTGATCGAACCGTTCCGCGTGGCGATGGAAGAGACGGCCGACGGGCCGAAGAAATCGGCCGATTGGTTCCATCGCTTCATCTTGTTCGGCGTCTTTCCTTATCCCAAGCGAATGCGCTCGTTGCTCGCGCCGGCGCGGATCGCGCAGCGTTTGGGGTTGATGAAACTGGTCGAAGCGCTGGGCCTCGTGCGTGTGTTGCCGCCGCGTTTGCGGCAACTCGTCAACATGCTGCCGCCGCCGGCCAAGAGCGAGCCGCAGTTGCCGGAGTTCCTGCCGGCCAAGGGAACGCGCCGCGCCAAGGTGGCGCTGTTCACCGGCTGCGTGGCCGACGTGATGTTCCGCCCGACCCACTGGGCCACGGCCCGCGTGCTGCAAGAAAACGGCTGCGACGTGTTCGTGCCGCGGTCGCAGGTCTGCTGCGGGGCGATCCATTTTCACGCCGGGGCCAGCGAGCCGGCGCGAGAGCTGGCCGACGCCAACCTGGCGGCGTTCAAGCTCGACGACGTGGACGCCGTGATCGTCAACGTCGCCGGTTGCGGGGCGATGCTCAAGGACTACGGCCATCACTGGCACGACGCTCGGCAAGGCGATCGCGAAAAGTTCGCCGCCAAGGTCAAAGACGTCAGCGAGTTTCTCGACGCCCTGGGGTTCATTCCTCCCAAAGGGGAAATTCGCGCCACGGCCACGTACCACGATGCTTGCCACTTGGGTCACGCCCAAAAGATTCGCGAAGCGCCGCGGCGGCTGCTGGCCCAAGTGCCCGGCTTGGAACTGCGCGACTTGCCGGAAACCGAATTGTGTTGCGGCGCCGCCGGCACGTACAACCTGACCGAACCCGAAATGGCCGGCCGGCTGAGTCGTCGCAAGCTCGACAACATCATCAAGACCCAGGCCCGGATCGTGCTCACCGCGAACGCCGGCTGTCTCCTGCAAATCGGCCGCGAAGCGCGTCAGCGAGGCTATCCGCTATGGGTCGCCCATCCGATCGACCTGCTCGACCTGAGCTATCGCGGCGAACAGCCGCCGGCATAGGTCGCGATTCCAATCTAACGAGTTGTTTGGGAATACAGGCGGCTTGACTTGTCGCTCAAGCCGGCCGCGCGGTAACGTCGAGCGCTTGCGCAGCCAGGGGCTGGACGGGCGAAAATCATGATTTATACGCCTCGTCCGAGATATAAATCGCCAAATGCGGCGAACCGTGCTCCCGTCCGGCAAATTACGTCCTTTCGCCGCGGCCGCCGCGGCGACGGTTTTTATAATTCGGCTCCAAAATGGCCTGTGGGCGCCCAATAATAAGCTCTGAAATGCCCCTTTTTTACTCGCCGCGGCGAACCGCCTTACGGCGAACGCCTGGAATTCTCGGCAAACACCGCAACGGAGCGGCCGCCGAAATGAAAAAACGCGCGGCGATATAAATAAATCGGCCGAAATATAAATCACGCGAGGGCCGTGTGGGGTCGTGCGCATCGCGACGGACCAGGAGGTCCGTCCTACGGTAGCTCCGACACTTCGCGGCGGAGAAGGGGCATGCGGCGATCGGCGGTTGCTCCCGGCAACCTCTACTTACGCCCCTCGCTCCCTGTCCCTCGCCCCCGGTTGCACCAATCGCGGCCGCAGGCGTAAAATCGCGCAGCTTGCGGCGATTTCAGCCCGTTGACTCCACCATCCGAAAAGCGAACCTTATCTTGGCGAACTCGCAAAAGATTCACATCATCGGCATCGGCGACGACGGCCTCGACGGGCTGACCGCCGCCGCGAGGCAATTGATCGACGAGGCCGAACTGCTCGTCGGCGCCGACTATACCCTGGCCCGCGTGCCTAAGTCGAAGGCCGAACGCCTGGTCGTCGGCGGCAATCTCGACCAGACCGTGGCCCGGCTGACCGCGGGCAAGGACAAACGCACCGTGATCGTCGTCTCGGGCGATCCGCTGTTCTACGGCATGGCCCGCTACCTGTGCGACAAGCTGGGCAAAGAGCGGTTCGAGGTCGTGCCGCACGTCAGCAGCATGCAGTTGGCGTTCGCCCGCGTGAAGGAAAGTTGGGAAGACGCCTACCTGACCAACCTCAGCAGCCATCCGCTCGAACACGTGATCGAAAAGATTCGCACGGCCGAAAAGGTGGGCTTGTTCACCAGCGAGATTTCGCCGCCGGCGGCGGTCGCTCAGGCCTTGCTCGATCGACGGATCGATTATTTCTCGGCCTATGTCTGCGAGAATCTCGGCTCGCCCGACGAGCGAGTCACGCAGGGCGATTTGAAAGAGTTGGCCGAGCAGGACTTCGCCCCCTTGAACGTCATGATTTTGGTCCGCAAGCCGGGCGCCCCCGACCGGCCCAGCGAGAAGCTGGGCAGGCGGATGTTCGGCAATCCCGACGATGTCTTTCTGCAAACCAAGCCCAAGAAAGGGCTGCTAACTCCGGCCGAGGTCCGCGCGATGGCCTTGGCCGAAATGGATCTGGGGCCGACCAGCACCGTCTGGGACATCGGCGCCGGCAGCGGTTCGGTGGCGATCGAAGCGGCGCAGCTCGCCTCGGCCGGCACGACCTATGCCATCGAGATGGACGCCGACGACTTCAACCTGATTCAGGCCAACGCCGCGAAATTCGCCGTGGCGAACCTGAAGCCGATCCTCGGCCGCGCCCCCGAGGCATGGAACGGCCTGCCCGACCCCGACAGCATTTTCGTCGGCGGCAGCGGCCGCGAAATCAGCCAGCTCGCCGATTTGGCCTATGATCGCTTGCGCGCCGGCGGGCGGCTGGTGGCCAACGTCGGCAGCATCGAGAATCTCGCCGACCTGCACGCCGCGCTGCATCGCCGCGCCGGCGACGTGAAGGTCTGGATGATCAACCTCGCCCGCGGCACGTATCAGCTCGAACGCATTCGCTTCGACGCGCTGAATCCGACGTTTCTGTTGTCCGTCGTCAAACCGGGGTGAGGCGGAAAAAGAGATCTGCATTTGCTATGGCCGACGGCTCGTGGGCAAGCATCGGCTCGATTTGTTAGTGGCCGACAAAGTGATCGTCGAAAACAAGGCCATCTTCATCCCCCTATCTCCTTCCCAGAAACGTTCCATTCCATGAGCAGCGATCCAACCCATCTGGACGTCATCGCGGTCGGCGCCCATCCGGACGACGTGGAAATCGCCTGCGGCGGAACGCTCGCGAAGCTGGCGCGGCAGGGCCACCGCGTGGGAATCATCGACCTGACCGATGGCGAACCGACGCCCCTGTCGCCGGGGCCCGAGGCGCGGCTGGCCGAAGCCAAGCAAGCCGCCGAGGCGCTGGGGGTTCACACCCGAATTCAGTTGGGGATGACCAATCGCCGGCTATTCGATAGTTTCGAG
>DATNEC010000439.1:0-5382 GCA_035606815.1 Pirellulales bacterium | reverse complement strand
GTTGTCGGGCCCGACCGCCGTGGGCTATCTTCTGGTCATGGAAATCGAGCCGCCCGAATACGATCGACTCCTCCGCCAGCAGGTCGCGCCCCCGGAGTGGACCAATCCGGCGCCCAAAGGCCGCTACAATCTGGTGGTCATCGGCGGCGGCACAGCGGGACTGATTTCCGCGATCGGCGCCGCGGGGCTGGGCGCCCGTGCGGCGCTGGTCGAGCGGCATCGGCTTGGCGGCGATTGCCTGAACTACGGTTGCGTGCCGAGTAAAGCCCTGATTGCCGCTTCGCGGGCCGTCCGCCAACTATCGCTCGGAGAGCAGTTCGGCTTCCGCCTGGCTGGGCCGCCGGCGATCGACTTTCCGGCGATCATGGAGCGGATGCGGCGGTTGCGGGCCAAGATCGGCAAGCACGACGCGGCCGAGCGCCTGCGCGGCTTGGGCGTCGACGTGTTTTTCGGTCAAGCCGCTTTTACCGGTCCCGATGCGATCGCAGTCGAAGGACAGACGCTGCGGTTTCGCCGCGCCGTGATCGCCACGGGCAGCCAGGCCGCCGTGCCCGCCGTCGAGGGCCTGGCCGAAGTCGGCTATCTCACGAACCAAACGATCTTTTCGCTCGCGGAATTGCCGCGGCGGCTGATCGTCTTGGGCGGCGGGCCGATCGGCTGCGAATTGTCGCAGGCTTTCCGCCGCTTCGGCAGCGAAGTGCATCTCGTCGACCACGGCGACGCGCTGCTCAAAAAAGAATCGCCCGAGGCGGCGAGCGTCGTGCAAAGCCAATTCGAGCGCGAGGGCGTTTGTTTGCATTTGGGTTGGGAGGCGAAGAGCGCCGAAAAAATGGGGGGCTCCACGAGCCTGGTCATCGAGCGCCGCGGCGAAAAGAAAAAGTTGATCGGCGATGCAATCCTGGTCGCCGTCGGACGCCAGCCGCAGCTCGACGGCCTAGGCTTGGAGGCCGCGGGAGTGACCTGCTCGGCACACGGCGTCGAAGTCAACGATCGGCTGCAAACCTCGAACCGCGGTATCTTCGCGGCCGGCGATGTCTGCTCGCGCTATCAGTTCACGCACGCCGCCGACGCCCTGGCCCGGCTATGTATCCAGAACGCCCTATTCCTCGGCCGCAAGAAGGCCAGCGCTCTGCTGATTCCGCGCTGCACGTACACCGATCCGGAAGTCGCCCACGTCGGTCTCACCGAGCGCGAGGCCGGCCAGCAAGGGATCGCGATCAACAGCTACCGCGTCGATCTGGAGGAAGTCGATCGGGCGATCCTGGATGGCGAGGAGGCCGGGTTTGCCGTCATCCACACGCGCCGCGGCGGCGGCCGTGTGGTCGGCGCGACGATCGTGGCGCGGCATGCCGGCGAGATGATCGGCGAAATCACGCTGCTCATGACAAAACGACTGTCGCTGGGCGACTTGGCGCGTACGATCCATTGTTATCCGACCCAAGCCGAGGCGCTGAAGCGGATCGCCGATAATTACTCGCGCACTCGGCTTACTCCGCTGGTCGCGCGGCTCTTCGAAAAATGGCTGGCCTGGCGGCGGTAGCACGCCCGGACATTTCCGCCGGACAGTAGGCCCGGCACTCCGTGACGGGCAATGGGCCGACGTTCTCGTCTGGACGTCGCGAGCCAGGCGAGAGTGCTGACCGACAGCAATCGTTGTTCCGCCTATAATGAGGTATACTTGCGTCAACCGAGCGCCCTTGAACTTGTAGTCGCCCTTGATGCCTTCCTCCACCGAACTGGCGCATCTCGAACTGCTTGCCGACGTCGATGCGCTGATCGCCGACTTGAAGGCCTGGGCGGATCGCGCCCCCGATTGGCCGCCGGCGAGGCGCGCACGGGCGTTGGTCGAGCGGTTGGCCGAGCGAACCGACACGCTCCGAGTGCGGCTCGAGGCGCCGCTGGTGGTGGCCACAATGGGCGGCACGGGGACCGGCAAAAGCTCGCTGGTCAACGCGCTCGTCGGCGCCGACGTGACGCAACCGGGCCGCCAGCGGCCGACGACCCGAAAGCCGACGCTCATCTGCCGGCCCGACCTGTCGCCCGAACAGCTCGGCATCGATCCGGCGAGCGTGCTGCTGGTGCAGCGAGATGCGCCGGCCCTGCGGGATTTGGTGTTCATCGATTGCCCCGATCCCGACACGACCGAGGACGTCGAATCGCCCGGAACGAACCTGGCGCGGCTCCGCGAGCTGCTGCCGCACTGCGACGTGCTGCTGGTGGTTTCGACGCAGCAAAAATATCGCAGCGCCCGCGTCAACGAGGAATTGGCGGCCTCGGCGCCCGGCGCCCGGCTGGTTTTCGTGCAGACGCACGCCGATACGGACGAGGACGTTCGCGACGATTGGCGGCGGATGCTCTCGGAAGATTACGCGACGGGCGAGCTGTTCTTCGTCGATTCGCTCTCCGCCTTGGTCGATGCGAAAGCCGGGTTGCAACCGCGCGGCGAGTTCGCCCGGCTGACCGATTTCCTTTCGCACGCGCTGGCTGGCACGGCGGCCAAGCGCATCCGGCGGGCCAACTTTCTCGATTTGTCGAGCCAGACGCTGGCCGCCTGCCGCGAGCGCACGAGCGCTGCATTTCCCGAGGTCGAACAGTTGGAAAGTAGCATCGCCGAGCAGCGCGCACGGCTGGCCACGCAACTCGCCGGCCAAATGCGTGAAGAACTGCTCGGCAGCCGCCGGTTGTGGGAAAACCGGCTGCTGGGCGAGATCGCTTCGCATTGGGGCTTCAGTCCCTTCGCCTGCGTGCTGCGCGTCTACCAAGGCTTGGGAAGTTTGCTATCGAGCGCCACCCTGCTGCGCGCCCGCACGCCGGCCCAGTTGGCGCTATGGGGCGCGATGGAGGGCGGCCGCCGCTGGCGCAGCCGGCGCCAAGAAACGCACGCCGAAGCGGCCACGTCGCGAGCCGTCGCCCTGGGCTGGGACGAAGGCGAGCTGCGCACCGCCACGATCATCGTCGAGGGCTATGCAGCCGATGCTGAGTTGCCTCGCGAAGATCTGCAACTGGCCGTCGTCGAGCGCGAAGCCGCGTCGGCCGGCGCGTCGCTCGCCGCCGCCGCCGCGGCCGAACTGCAATCGCTCGTCAGCCGGCTCGCCGCTCGGCACACGCCGTGGTGGGTGCGGTGGCGCTATGAGTTGGCGCTCGGCGCGATGCTCGCCGTGCTGTTGTATCGCTTCGGGAAGAACTTCTTTTGGGATTCTTGGCTGGCGATGGAATGGGACGCCTCGCGGCAGGCGCAGCCGGTGCTGGGGACCGATTTCTTTCTTGGTTCGGCCATCGTGCTGCTATTGTGGTGCGGCTTGCTGTTGTGGTCGTTCACCTCGCGGTTGCGCCGCGGAGTGAAGGCCGAAATCGGCGAGCTTAGCTCGCGGTGGAACAACCCGGCGCTGGCCTCCGCGGTGTTCGCCGGCCTCGACGCCCGCTGCCGCGGCATTCGCGCATTCCGCCAGGAGCTCGAACGCATCGAGCAGCGCGTGGCCGACATGCAGCACCGCCTGACGGCGCCCGACTTGCGGCTGGGACATCGCATTGGCTGACAGCCTGTCGACAAGCGTTAAGAATCCGAGGCGAGAGGCGACCGGATTCTGAATCGGCGCCTCAAGAAACCGCGGCGGGTTCGCTGCTTGCAAGCGGGTTCGCACCGTTGGTTCGCGAGCGACGCGCCGATTTCATCGTGCTCCACTCCTTGGTCAATGTTTCGAAGACCTCGGGCGATTCGTAGCGCACGACGTTTTTTCCCTCGGGCATCGGCCCGATCAGGCCGCGAAAAACGGGCAAGCCGCGCAGTCCCAAGTCGGTGCTGCAATCGTCGATGCCCACCTGGGTGTGCATCTTCTGGAGCGATTCGGGCTTGTTGTAGTCCTTGATGCGGAGCTTGCCGTCCACTCCCCGCGTAACCACTCGAATGACGTCTTTGGGCATGGCTGAATCGGTCCTGGTCGCCGAAAAGAGAGCTACCCCGCTGCTAACCCTTGGTATCGACGCGCCGGCGGCCAGCGGCGCAAGCATTCCCGTCGGCTACGCTCAACGGGGCGAACCGCAAGAACCCGCACATTGCGTCCCCGAGCCACGCTCCCTACGAGCGGCCCTCGTCGGGAAAGGCCAGAAAGCATGCAGGCAGTTCTAGCGGTTCCGCGGCGCTAGTCGTGCGGGTTCTGGCGCCGGCGCCCTTTGCGACGCCATTGACCTTTTTATGGGCCGGCGGGCCCATGACGCAGCGGCTTCACGACCGAGCGCGGGTAGGCGAGCGGTTGAGGCAGCACGGATGCCGCCATCGGCTAGCGAGCGAACGCACGGGCCGGGGCCGGCGATTTTCCGGATTCGCGCACGCCGGCCAGCAGCGTTTCGAGCACGAGGTACAGATCGGTGCTCGTGAGAATCCCCACCAGCGTCGCGCCGGAAACGACGGGCAAGCAGTTGATGCCGTAACCGAACAGCGATTCCAGCGCCCCTTCCAACGGAGCGTCGGGCGACGTCGTGACCAGATCGGTGCTCATGATTTCCGCGGTCGTAATCGATTTGAGCAGGTTTTCTTGCGGATATTTTCCCGGCCCAAAACAGCGAATCACGTCGCGATCGCTGACCACGCCGATCAAATTTCCGTCATGGTCCGTCACCAGGGGATGGCGGAATTCCTTGGCATGGAATAGCTGGACGAGATCGAGGATGCAGGCGTCGCCCGAGATCGTGATCGGGTTTTGGGTCATCACCTGGCGGACGAGCAACGGCGCGCCGGGCCGATGTTCCCCGATCTCGTGCAACACTTCCGCGATTTGTCTGCGTTTCTGGTCCAAGCGATCCATTGCGACCTCGATGGTTTGGCGAAGGGGTCTGCCCCGGCCGGCGACGGCCAGCGCCATCGGGCGCCCCTGGGGGAACCCTAGCTCACTTTCGGCGTTCTTGCCAATCATCGTTTCCGGCATTAAATTCAACACAGACATCCCGGAGGGTAAGCGAATTGGCCAGCGGCCTGACTCGAAATCAGGTGCCCCGAAAGGGGTTGTGGGTTCGAATCCCATGCCCTCCGCTTTGTAAGCTACTTGCAGCAAATAAGTTGCATCCATCAACGATTCTTGACCGGAGGCCCGATTAGGTCGATTTTGGTCGACTGTTACCTAAACTGTTACCTAAATCATTCCCTTGCTGCGGCGGGGTGGGTCGGTAGCCCTGCCACAGTTCGTCGGCCACCTCGTCCGCGTCTTGAGCGACGTAATACTTGAGCGTGGTCTCGATGCTCTTGTGCCGCATCAACAGTCTCAGCGTGGCCGGCTTGACCCGCGGCGCCCAGCGCGTGCCGAAAGCCCGCCTCAGATCGTGGGCCGATCCGTGCTTGCCATCGACCTTGCTGACGACGATCCGGGCTTTTTCGCCGATCGCCGAAAT
>DATNEC010000431.1:0-11481 GCA_035606815.1 Pirellulales bacterium | reverse complement strand
AGCCCCATTTGCCGAAGATCCAGGCATAGTCGAGCGCGACGTTGAGCAGGGCCGCGAAGCTATCGACGATCATCACCGTCCGCACGTCGCCGCGCCCTGTGAAAAACGAGCTTAGGGCCGAGCAGACCACCACGGCCCCTTCGCCCCAACAAATCGCCTGGTAGTAATCGACTTCCAGCGCGGCGATTTCCGGACCATGCCCGGCCATTTCGAAGATCAGCGGCGCCAGCGGGACCGTGGCGATCGTCAGCGGGATCGTGGCGAAGCCGATGAACAGCGCCTGCCAGACGACTGGGCCGATCCGTTCCGGCCGCTTGGCGCCTTGATACTGGGCCACGAATGTGTTCACGTAGGCCGCCACGCCCAGCGGAAAGCAAATCACCATGAATGCCATCATTCCGGCGGGCAGCGCCGCCGCCACCGCGTCGGGCGAGTACCAGACGAGGAACACGCGATCGGTGAAGTTCATCAACGTCCACGACAGCGTCGAAACGATCAGCGGGAGCGCCAGCACCAGCACCTCGCGCATCCCTGCCGGGCGGCGCCACCATGTTTCGACGTGTTGCAACATGCCGCCACTATAGAGTTTGGCGCCGATTTGCTAAGGGGGCCGGGTGGCGCGTGTTCTTACATCCTCTGGGTGGTTACAATGCGGCTTGTCGTCTTTCGCTCCCAGCGAAAGGCGACGATACCCGCGGTGCTACGGCCTCCGTTCCGCTCTTCTTACAGCGAGCACTCCCATGAACAGCATTCGCGGCGGCGCGCCGGGGAGAGCGGCTGCTCTCGACGCGCGCCAGCGGGCCGTGCTAGTGGCGTTCGAAGAGGCCTGCCGCGCGGGGCATGCGCCGGCGCTTGCCGACTTTGCGACCCTCGCCGGCGAGTTGCCGCTGCTCGTGGAACTGGCGCGGGTCGATTTGCGGCGGCGGTTCGACGCGGGCGAAAGCGTGCGGATCGAGGTCTACCTCGAACAGTGGACGGAACTGGCGGCCGACGACGAGGCGACGTTGGCGCTGATTCTCGCCGAGGCCGATTTGCGACGCCGTAGCGGCGCGAGCATCGGCGCCGACGAATACTGCCGCCGTTTTCCGCGGCATGCCGCGGCGCTGCCGGCGGCGCTCGAACCTGCGCAGGGCCTCGGCCCCGACCCCGGCTCGATGTCCGACGGAACGCAGACCAGCGTCGGCCCGAGCCTCGCGGAAACCATTGAAGTCGGCCCGAACGCCGGCCCGTCTCCGGACTTCCCCCCTGGGAAGACGGATGAATTCGCCTCGCTCCCCTTGCCGCACGTGCCGGGTTACGAAGTGATTCGGCGGATCGCTCGCGGCGGCATGGGCGAGGTGCTCGAAGCGCGGCACGTGATCTTGAACCGGACGGTGGCCATCAAGATGCCGCTGCCCCACTTGATCTCGGGCGAAGCCGATCGGGAGCGGTTCTTGCGCGAAGCGCGCGCTGCCGCGCAATTGCGGCATGCGCACATCTGCGCCATTCACGAGATCGGACAGGCCGGCGGCTGTCCTTACATCGTCATGGACTTCGTGCGCGGCCAAACCTTGAAACAATGGCTTGTGGACCGCGGGCCGACTGGCCGGCAGAGTGCCGAATTGGTCGCGCTGCTGGCCCGCGCCGTGGCCTACGCCCACGAACATGGCGTCGTGCATCGCGACTTGAAGCCCAGCAATGTGCTGGTCGAGACGGAGTCGGGCGCCCCGGTGCTCACCGATTTCGGGTTGGCCAAGCAGCTTGACGACAAGAGCAGCCAGCTCACGCACTCAGGGCAGGTCATGGGCACCCCGGCCTACATGGCGCCGGAACAGGCCGCGGGCCATCTCGATCGCGTCGGCCCTCTCTCCGACGTCTACTCGCTGGGGGCCGTGCTCTACGAGTTGCTGTGCGGGCGACCGCCGTTCGCCGGCAATGTGGGCGAAGTGCTGCGGCAAGTCCAAACCGACGAGCCGCCCGCTCCGCGAACGCTCAACCCGCGCATTCACCGCGATCTGGAGACGGTGTGCCTGAAAGCGCTGGCGAAAGATCCCGCCGCGCGCTATGAGTCGGCCGCGGCGCTGGCTGCGGATCTCGAACGTTTCAGCGCCGGCGAACCGATTGCGGCGCGCCGCGCCGGCCCTTTGCATCGACTGGCGCGAACTGCGAGGCGCCGCCCGGCGATGACGGCCACGATCGTCGCGGTCGCCGCGTCGTTGGGCCTGGCGGCCTGGTTGGCCGTCAAGACCGGCGGGAATATGGAGATCTCGCAACTCAATCAGGCGTTCGAGGCGGGACTGGATCGAGACGAATGGACCATCGAACACCTCGAACAGATGGAGATCTTGGCCGCCAGGCTGGCGTCGAGATCGCCCGAAGCCGCCGTCGAGGCCCGCACGAGGCTGTATCAACGCTATGCCGATCTTCAGTACGCCGTGCTGCGCAAGGCCACGCTGGAAGCGGACGATGCCGCGCGCGTCGATCGAGCGCTGGCCGTTTTGCAAGACCGAGCGCCGGAACTGGCGCCAAGCCTGCGCAAGGCCCTTGAGGATCGCAAGAGCGGCTGGGAAACCGTCGTCGATTTGCGTCCCGGCGCGGCGCCGGACGAAATCTTCGCCGTCGGCAGCGTCGCCGGCGAGGGCCAGCGTTTCGTGCGCAAGACCGACGCGGGGCCAAACCCGATCAAACCTCGCGTCGAGACGTCGACCGCCAGCCGGGGCAAGGTCGAGTTGGAGGCCTCGTTCGACGAATCGTGGCGTCAGGTAGCCGCTTTGGGCCTAGTCTTGAATGCGGTCCCCTCGGACCCCGACGGCTTAAGTCCAGCGGGCGACGCGGCGCCGGGCGACGAGGGCTACCTGTTTCGCCTCGGCGTCGCGACGCCGCCCCACGCGGGCGAAAACGGCGACGGAGACGGCGGCGAAAACACCGCAGCCCCTGTTTCAATGGTCGCCCCTGCCGGAGGCGAATTGGTCCTTGAAATCTTTCGCGATACGACGCGCCTGGCCCGCCAGACGGTCAATGCGTCGCGAGTCGGCGCCGGGCCGTTGCGGCTGTTCGCGGGTCGCCATGCCAATCGGCTTTCGATGCAAGTCAATGATCTGCCGCCGTTGGTGTTCGAGGACGTGTTTCCGCTCAGCCGCGCTCGGCCCGGCGTGTTCGCGCTGCTGTGGCCGCCGAAAGCCCGGCTGTTGCGATTGCAAGGCCGCCGCCAGTCGCTGCCGCCCGCGGCCAGTCCCCTGGAGCGAGGGGATGAAGCCTACGGCCGAGGCGAGTTGGCGGAAGCCTTGAACGCCTACCGCGAAGAGGCGATCGCCTCGGTCGGCGCCGCCGCCGCCCAGGAAGCGCGATACAAAGAGGCGATCTGCCTGGCGGCGCTCAAGCGGCCCGAGGCGCAAGGGCAGTTGGAAAGCGTGGCGGCCGAGAAGGGCGATCGCTGGCCGGTCTTGGCCGCTTGCGAACTGTGGCGGGGCAACATGCAAAACCGCCGCTTCGACCAGGCCGACGCCATTTTCGAGGCCCTGTCAAGCCGCTACACATTCGAGCAACTTGCCGGGCTGATTCCCAGCACCTTGCGCGAGGAGATTCTGACGAGCTACGGCCTGCAGGCGACCGGTTTCGGGCTGTACTCTTACGATCCGCATCGCATCGAGCACCTGCGGCGCGCCGTCGAGGTCGAACTGCTGCTCGGCGCGACCGCCGGCGCCGCCTACGGCAGCCGCTGGAATTTGCTGCGCGCGCTGCATGCCGGCGGCAGGCTCGATGAGGCGCTGGCGCTGGCCGAGTCGATGGTCGGCGACGGGGGCGCCTGGCAAAACGATACCCGGGCCGGCAATTGGCACGAAGAAACCGCTTGGCTGCTGTGCCTGCACGGCCGCGCGGAAGAGGCCTTGCGGCTTATCGACCGCCTGGTCTTCGACGAATCGGGCAAATTCCGGCCCGCCGCTGGATGGCTGTTGCTGGCGCGCACCCGAACGCTCGCCGCACTCGGCCGCTGGGACGAAGCCGAACACGCGATGGATGAAATGTTTCGCCTCTCGCCGGAGCAGTTGCTCTCGCAGCATCGTGCGATGCTGTGCCTGGTGCGCGGGCTGCTGCACGAGCGCCGCGGCGACCAACCGGGCGCGATCGAAGCCTGGCGCGCGGGCTTCGATCCCGAGATCGACGGCCCGCAAAACGGCTCGACCGTCATGGCCAACCTGATGCTGGCTTCTCTTTCCGACGCGATCAGCGACGAGCAGGCGGACAAGCTCGCCGATCATTTGATGCGGTCGTTTGCGGGAGATTCCACGTTCTCGGTCGTCAAGGGGGCGTTTCGTCTGCCGCCCTCGGTGGTGCGCGAAATGTGGCGCACGCCGCGCGGCCGAGACGCCGCGCGGCAGCTTGCTTTCCGCGAGGTTTCAATGCAAGAACAAATCCGCTTGCCAGTCTTGGTCGTAGCGTCGGAGATCGTGCGGCAGACCGCCTTTGGCGGCCAGTGGACCGACGAACAAGAGGAATTGGCCTGGAACGTCGCCGCGGAAAGCTATCGCCTGCAAAGCGAAGGACGATTGAGCGCCGCGCAAACGATCGGCATGGCCATGACCTGGAAAGGCCGCACCGATTTTCTCGGCTGGGGCGGGTTGGCCCCGGCGCTCGAGCCCGGCTACCGCGCGGGCCTGGCGTATCTGCTCGCCCATCGCTACCGGGCCTTGAACAAACGCGAGGAATCGCTCCGCTTTTTCGATACGGCGCTGGCCGATTCGCCGCCCGAATCGATGTTGCACCGGCTGACTGAACGCGAGGCGGAACAGCCGAGCGCACCCTAGCGACGAATCGGCCGATCCTTGCCTGCCCGGCTCCGGCCCTTGCCGCAGGCTTCCGCCCCTTGCCAGCCCGCCGCGATTCATCAGAATGCAGGGCATTCCCACCTCGCGGAGCGGCACGAATGCGAATCGTCTTGTGTTATCCCGTCGAAGCCCGGCGCCTCGAACAAATCGCGGCCGCCGCACCCGGCGCCGAGTTGGTCGATGCCGGTCAGGAACGCATTGCCCAGGAGATTCTTGAGGCCGATATCTTTTGCGGTCACGCCAAGCTGCACCCTGTGCCTTGGGACGAAGTCGTGCGTCGCGGGCGGCTGAAGTGGATTCAGTCGTCGGCGGCGGGCATGGACCATTGCCTCGTGCCGTCGGTCGTCGCCTCGAACATCGTCGTGTCGAGCGCCTCGGGCGTGCTCGCCGACCAGGTGGCCGAGCACACGCTGGCCTTGCTCACCGGCGTGCTGCGGAGTCTGCCCGTGTTCTTTCGCGCCCAGCAGAAAAAGGAGTTCATCCGGCGGCCGACTCGCGACCTGCATCGCGCGACGATCGGCATCGTCGGTTTCGGCGGCAATGGCCGGCGGTTGGCCGAAGTGTTGCGCGTGTTCAAAGGGCGAATTTTGGCGACCGACATGTTCCCCTCGGACAAACCCGACTACGTCGAGGCGCTCTGGTCCGCCGATCGATTGCCCGACTTGCTGGCCGAATCCGACATCGTGATTCTGGCGGCGCCGTTGACGGAATCGACTCGCGGGATGATCGACGCCGAGGCGCTCTCGCGGATGAAGCCTGGTTCGGTGTTGATCAACGTCGCGCGCGGCCCGTTGGTCGTCGAAAGCGCGCTGGTCGATGCGATTGTCAGCGGACGCCTGGCCGGCGCGGGCCTGGACGTCACCGAACAAGAGCCGTTGCCCCGGGACAGCCCTTTGTGGGAATTGCCGCAAGTCATCATTACGCCCCACGTCGGCGGGCAAAGCGCGACGCGGATCGACGACATGACGAGTTTCTTCTGCGAGAATTTGCGCCGCTGGCTGGCGGGCAAGCCGCTGGCGAACTTAATTGATAAACGCCTGGGCTTTCCCATCTGGGGATCTGGATCGCACTGGACGCAGAAGCCCGCCGGGGCATAAGATGGCGCCTAATCGCACCAGTCAAAACCATTAAGCGGATCGGGCTTTTCAGACTGACGCCCGTCAGGCTGGAATGCCTGACCTACTCTAATGTTTGCGGCGCGCAATCCGCCCATGGAGCCTTTTCGATATGGCAACCACGACGTTCTTGGAAGGCATGCAGACGCTGACTTACGGCGGCCATCGGGCCGTTCGTTGCAGCGACGAGTTGACGAAGCGCTATGAAGCGTTCCTGGCCGAACAACGCCTGAATTGGACCGAGCACCACCACTTAAGCAAGCTGCTCGGGACCGGCGGCCAGGGCGTGGTCTACTTGAGCGAGCGCCGCGGCACCGACAACTTCACGTTGCCCGTGGCGATCAAGATTTTTTCGCCGAGTCCCTACGAAGACGCGCATGGCTACGAAGAAGCGATGGGGCGCATCGCCCACGTGGCGGCCCGCGTGGCGCAGATTCAGCAAGACAACCTGCTCGACGTGCATAACTTCGTCGACCGCAATCGCATCCGCATCATGGAGATGGAGTGGGTCGACGGCTTCGATCTGAGCCGGCTGATGACGCAACCGATGCTCGACCACGTTCGCTTGCGCGTCAGCAACCGCCGTTGGGACTACATCAACAACGTGATCGTCACGTCGGGGCGCGTGCAACCGCGATTGAAGCCGGGCATCGCCATCGCCGTGCTCCGCGAATGCCTGGCGGCCCTGGCCGCGCTGCACCGCGAAGGCATCGTCCACGGCGACATCAAGCCGTCGAACATCATGCTCAAGCGCACGGGCAACGCCAAGATCATCGACATCGGCTCGGCCTTCGAGGTCGCGGCCGCGCCCGTGCGGCGCAGCTGCACTCCCGCCTATGCGGCCCCCGAAGTGCTCGACAACGTCGGCGCCTCGCCGCGCAGCGACTTGTGCAGCCTGGGCTACGTGCTGATCGAAATGCTCTCCGGCGCCCCGCCCTTTTCGGGCCAGCTCAATTTTCGCGAATTGATGGAGGCCAAGCGCACGCTCGTGCAGCGGCTGCCCGAACGGCTGCCGATGGAGGTGGTTTGCAACGAGCTGCTGATGAACCTGATTCGCAGCCTGATCGCCCCCGATCCGATGTGCCGCTTCCCCAGCGCCGAGGCTGCCGATCTCGTCAAGGAAAACGGCGCCGCCAGCTTCCACCGCCAATTGGTCAAGGGCGACCTGGCCAGCGAATACGAGAACGAAATCCGGCTTTGGCTGGAAGAGCTGGAGGGGGGCGATTGGGAATAGGCGGCCGGATGCGCTAGTTAATCGGAAGCAGGGTGGGCGTCGCCCGCCGAATTGCGGAAATCCCGGTGCGAACTCTGCGCCGCCAAGCCGATCTCCTGATAACATAGGCGGGGATTTTACTTACTGGCGGCTTGGCCGCCGCGCGACGAAACTAGGACGGACCTCCTGGTCCGTCGTCGGTGCGCGACGGACTTCCAGTCCGTCCTACGGCCGGCCGGCCATGCGAAGACGGCCACTCGAGGCGGGAAAACTTCGGGCAAGTTGGCAATCTTGGTCGCGCTCGCCACGACATACGCATCGTTGATGGTTGCAGGCGCCTTGGCTGCCGGGCGACGAAAGCAGAACGGACCTCCTGGTCCGTCGTCCGTGCGCGACGGACTTGGAAGTCCGTCCTACGTACGGCCGGCCGGGCTCGCGAAGGTGGCCACTCGATGGGGGAAACTTCGGGCAAGTTGGCAATCTTGGTCGCGACGCCCCGATATACCCATCGAGGATGGCCGCCGCGCGACGAAAGTAGGACGGCCAGCCGGGCATGCGAAGGTGGCCACTCGATGCGGGAAAACTTCGGGCAAGTTGGCAATCTTGGTCGCGACGCCCGAGATTGAATTGACAGTCTGCGACCCCGCCCGTGTAATGGAACACGCAAGGGGTTCCGTAAAAGGGTATCGCCCATGCTGCGCATTTTAGGCTCGCCGAGCCGGCTTTGCGACGGACTCAGCCGCCGCGAAATGCTGCGAGCGGGCGGCTTGAGCCTGCTCGGTTTGGGCGCCGGCGATTTGCTGCGGCAAGAGTCCGCCCGCGCCGCCTCGTCGCCGTCGGCCGAGGGAGGAAGCTTCGGCAAAGCCAAGGCGTGCATTCTGCTCTATCTCTACGGCGCGCCGAGCCAGTTGGAGACCTACGATCCGAAACCCGAGGCCCCGGCGGAAATCCGCGGGCAGTTTCAAGCGATCGACACCGCCGTGCCAGGCTTGCAGATCTGCGAGCATTTGCCGCGCTTGGCCCATGTGCTCGATCGGGCGACGGTCGTCCGCTCGATGACGCACCCTTACAACATCCATTCGGCCGCCTACGCCTTGACCGGCGTTCCGCAGGTCGATATTCCGATGGAGTTGAATCCCTACGATTCGCGGCATTGGCCTTATATCGGCTCGGTGCTCGATTTCCTCGAGCGGCGGCAAAACTCGAAGGCGCCGCAATTCAACAAACTGCCGCCCGTGCCGCGCAACGTGGCGATGCCGTTTCAATTCAGCAGCCGCAGTCCGCAGTTCACGCGCGGCGGGCCTTATGGCGGCTTTTTGGGCCAATCGTACAACCCGGTCTGGACCGAGTTCGAAGGCGAACCGCTCAAGACCGTCGATCGCTGGACGGGCGGCGGGGCGGTCGATGTCGGCGACCCGTATCTGGGCGTCAAGCCGGAGGGACGGTTCCTGGTGTCGCGAGCGGCGCAGTTACAGCCCGAAATCACCCTCGACCGGCTCAACCGGCGTCGCGATCTGCTGATGCAATTCGACCAGGGCCGCCGCGACCTGGGCGACAGCAGTCTCGTCGCAGCGCAAGACCGCTTCGAGCAGATGGCGTTTTCGCTGATTACGTCCGAGCCGATCCGCACGGCCCTCGACATCCAGCGCGAACCGCCCGCGCTGCGCGAACAATACGGCATGACCTTGTTCGGGCAGGCGACCCTAGCGGCGCGGCGAATGATCGAGGCGGGCAGCCGGCTGGTGACGGTCTTCTGGGACGAGATCGTCATCGCCAACACCGCCTGGGACACCCATTTCGACCATTTCACGCGGCTCAAGGACGAACTTTTGCCCGGCTTGGACCAGGCCTTTTCGGCGCTGGTTCTCGACCTTGAGGCGCGCGGCATGCTCGATACGACGCTCGTGGCTTGCATCAGCGAACACGGCCGCACGCCGCAGATTTCCAACTCGCGCGGCGGGGGGCGCGAGCATTGGTCGCGCGCCTACGGCGGGCTGTTCGCCGGCGGCGGCATCCGCCGCGGCTCGGTGATCGGCCAGACCGATAAGCAAGCGGGCGACGTGGTCGAGCGTCCCGTCTCGCCCAAGGACATCCTGGCCACTCTCTATCATCTGCTCGGCGTCGATCCGGCCACGATGCTCGAAGACCGGCTTGGGCGCCCGCTGCCGCTGGTCGCCGAAGGGCACGTCGTGCCCGAATTGCTGGGCTAAACCCGGCAGGAACATGACAAATCCGCAAGGCGACGCTCTTTTTGCCAAAAAGAGGGTGTCTTGACGGCCTCGACCATTTAGTATGGATGCACATGCGATGTTTTGGAACAAACATCGCGGATGGGGCGGCAAGCGATTGCGTGAGTAGAGAGGCCCCTGCCAGTTTTCCCGCCCGCCTTGGCGGACCCGCTGGACCGAAGTTCCGGCAGATTCCGCTTCATGATGGATTGACGTTTCCGAGCCGCGCCATCGCCGGTTCGCGCGCTGGTTCCCTCGCGGGGGCTGGACGCGACAACGCGTCGGCCGCTCGCGACGATTGGTTCGGCGCGACCATCGGGGGCGAGAACTGCTTTTGATGAAGCTTTCCTGCGTTTTTGACTTTGTCTTCGAGGAGCGATCTGAATGTGCAAGCGAGCCAGACGAGAGGCGTTTACGTTAGTCGAGCTTTTGGTCGTGATCGCCATTATTGGCATTCTGATCGCGCTGCTGCTGCCGGCGGTGCAGGCGGCGCGCGAGGCGGCCCGGCGCAGCCAGTGCAACAACAACATCAAGCAACTCGTGCTGGCCATGCAGAACTATCACGACGTCAATCGCGTGATTCCTTGCCGTTTGACGGGGACCGCCGTCAGCCAGCGGATCAGCGCCTTCGTCGAGATGCTGCCGTTCTACGAGCAGCAGGCGCTGTTCACTACGGTCAACAGCACGCTGGGAACTTATCCGCCCGGCGGCGGCGTGCCGTGGGACACGAACTACCAGCCGTGGACGATGCCCATTCCGAGCTTGATTTGCCCGTCTGAAGCCGGCCAGGCGATGGCCCCCGCGGGCGCGATCGGCCGCGCCAACTACTGCGTCAGCCTGGGCGATTGCATGGGCCCGGGCAACCAATACAACGCCCTGGCGGCGAATCCGCGCGGCATCTTCGGCAGCAACTCGCATATTACGTTCGCCCAAATCACCGACGGCACGAGCAACACCGCGGCGTTCTCCGAGCGCGTGATCGGCACGAGCGCGGTCTCCGTCAAAGGCGGCACGGCGTACAACATCGCCGGCGTCATGACGAATCCTTCGACGTGCTTGGCCACCGCGACCGGCTTGTACTACAACTCGGGCGTGTCGACCGCGCAGTGGGCCGGCCAGCGTTGGCCGGACGGGGCGATGTTCTACACCGGCTTCAACACGGTGCTGCCGCCCAACAGCCCTTCCTGCTGCGTTACGAATTGGGACGGCGACTCGGGCATCGCTTCGGCCAGCAGCAACCATACGGGCGGCGTGCTGGTGGGCATGGCCGACGGCTCCGTACGGTTCGTCAGCGACGGCATCAACGCCGGGCTCCTGACCGTCTCCGATCCGCAAGCGGGTATCAGTCCCTACGGCGTGTGGGGCGCGATGGGTTCGAAAAACGGCGGCGAGGCGCAGAGCCAGCCGTAACGACGTTGGTCAGTTGCCGGTCGCAGTGCTATGATGCCGCAAGGTCGATAACCGCTCTCAAGTCGGCGAGGCGCCTTGCATAAGCCGGTTCGCGGATGACTCTGTTGATCGATGGGTACAACCTGATGCACGCCGCCGGCGTCATCGGTCGGGGCGTCGGCCCTGGCGGGTTGGAACGCTCGCGGCTGGCGCTGTTGAATTTCATCGCCGAATCGGTCCCGCCCGAAACCTTGGCGGGCACGACGGTGGTGTTCGACGCCGCGGGGGCGCCGCCGGGTTTGCCTCGCACGCTCTCGCACCGGGGCCTCATGGTGCGGTTCGCCGCGGGCTACGAAGACGCCGACGCGCTGATCGAGGAATTGGTTCTGGCCGACAGCGCCCCGCGCCGGTTGCTGGTCGTGTCCAGCGACCACCGGCTGCACCGCGCCGCGCGCCGCCGCAAGGCAAAGGTCATCGACAGCGACCGCTGGTACGCGGAGATTTTGCAGAACCGGAAACGACCTCCGCGGGCGCGCGGCAGCGACGCATTGAAAACCCTGGCGCCGCTTAGCGAAGGAGAAGTCGAGTTTTGGCTGGCTCGCTTCGGCGACGAGACGCTCCAGCGGCAAGCCGGCGAGGAGCAAATCTTTCCGCCCGGCTATGCGGAAGACGAGGAAGAGAGTCCATAGGCGCCGTCGCACGGCGCCGCTTTAGCCCTTGGCGGCCGCTTT
>DATNEC010000405.1:0-12691 GCA_035606815.1 Pirellulales bacterium | reverse complement strand
ATCATCGAGCAGCGCCGTTCGCGGGTGAAAGTCAGCGGCGTCGTGACGCCCTCGCCGGTGGGCGTGGCGATGGAGAACGATAAATAGCCTTCGCCGCCCAGGCCGAGCGAAGCCATGCAGGGGCCGTTCTTGACGAACAGCGTAGTGTCCATCGCCCGGCCCATCTTGGTCATGTTCCGCACGTTCGTCGAATGAATCATCGCCGTGTGGCGGAAACCGTGCTCGTAAAACTTCGCCTTGGCGATCGCCTCGTCGACGTTGCGCACGCGGATGAACGGGATGAAAGGCATCATCTGCTCGACCGGCACGAACGGGCTCGATTCGTCGGTCTCGCCGAACAGCAGTTCGACCTGGGCCGAGACTTGCTTGCCGATGCCGCGAGCCAGCACTGCCGCGTCCTGGCCCAAAAACTCTTTGGCCGGCGCGTCGTGCTTGTGCTCGCCTTCGCCGACCTGCATAATCGCGACTTTGGTCAGGGCGTCGACCTCGCGGGCGTTCAGCCTCGCGGCGCCCGCCCGCTCCATGGCGGCCAGCATCGCGTCAAAGACTTCGGCCACGACGAAGACTTCCTTCTCCGCGATGCAGAGCAGGTTATTGTCGTACGCGCCCCCTTGAATGATGCTCCGGGCGGCGCGGTCGAGATCGGCCGTTTCGTCGACCACCACTGGCGGATTGCCGGGACCGGCCACTACGGCCCGCTTGCCGCTGTTCAAAGCCGCACGGGCGACCGCAGGCCCGCCGGTGACGCAGATCATCTTCACGCCGCGATGCTTGAAGATGCCATTGGCCGAATCGAGCGTCGGCTCGGCGATCACGCAAATCAAGTTGTCGATCCCCAGGTCGCGATAGATCGCCTCGTTGAAGCGCCGCACGCCCTCGGCGGCGACTTTCTTGCCGCTGGGGTGCGGATTGACGACCAGCGTGTTGCCGCCGGCGATCATGCTCACCGCGTTGCCGGTGATCGTCGGCAGCGAATGGGTGACGGGCGTGATGGCGCCGATCACGCCGAACGGGGCGTGCTCGATCACGGCCAGGCCGTGGTCGCCGCTGAACACCTCGCTTCGCAAGAACTCCACGCCGGGCGTCCGCTCGCCGAGCGTTTTGAGCTTTTCGATTTTGTGGACCAGCCGGCCGATCTTGGTCTCTTCCATCTCCATCGTGCCCAGTTCGACGCACTGGTCGATCGAGATGCGGCGGATGTGGTCGATGATCCGCTTGCGGTCGGCGATCGGACGCTCCGAAAGTTGTTCGAAAGCCTCGGTCGCGGCGGCGACCGCCTCGTCGACGCAGGTGAACACGCCATAGCGGCCGGCAAAGCCGCGGCCGTGCGGCGCCGGCGCGCCATTGCCCATGCGCGAAAGCACTTCTTGGACGACGCTGCGAATCAAAGTTTCGGTGGCTTGCATGGCGAGATTTTGGATTTTGGATTCGTGATTTTGGATTTTCGATTTTGGAGCGGGATTTTTGATTTTGACATGGATTTGGATAACGAATCCAAAATCCAAAATTACAAATCCAAAACCCTCTGGTCCACCTGCACCGTATCGACGATGCCGATGATCACCGCGTCGACGGGCAGGTTCTTGGTCTCGGGCGTCAAGCGGGCGCTGGAGCCTTGCACGATCAACACGAACTCGTCCTGCCCGGCGCCGACCGTGTCGACGGCGACGAAGGTGCGGCCGGTCGTAACGAGCCGGCCACGGTCGCTGCCGTCGATGCGATACGGCTCGACGATCAGCAGTTTGTGGCCGACCATCGAGGCCGTTTTTTGCGTGGCCACCACGCTGCCGGTGACTTTGGCGACGAACATAAAAACCGTTCAGTTGGATTCCAGAAGTTCTTTGGCCTGTCGGGCGACGACAATTTCTTCGTTCGTCGGCACGACCCAGATTTGCGTGCGGCCCGCCTCGGCGCCGATCGAGCATTCGCCCTTGGCCGCCGCGTTGGCCGCCCGATCGAGCACGATGCCGAAGTTTCCTAAATCTTTGCAGACGGCCGCTCGCACGCCCGCGCCGTTCTCGCCGATGCCGCCGGTGAACACGATCGCGTCGGCCCCGGCCAATTCCACCAAGTAGGCCCCCAGATAGTGCCGGATCGAAGTAATGAACACTTCGAGGGCCAGCCTGGCCCGTTCGTTGTCCTGGGCCGCCGCCGTCTCTAAATCTCGCACGTCGCCGCTCACGCCGCTCAGGCCCAGCAGCCCGCTTCGCGAGTCCAACTCGTTGAGCAACTCGTTCAGCGATTTGCCGGTTTGCTCGATCAACACGGGCAGCGCGAAGGGATCGAAGTCGCCCACGCGATTGTTGTGCGGCAGGCCGGACTGCGGGCTCATGCCCAGGCTGCACGCGACGCTCTCGCCGTACTTGATCGCACACAGCGAACTGGAACCGCCCAAATGGCAGGAGATGATCCGCAGATCTTCGCGCCCGAGCAACTCGGCCGTTCGCCCGGCAATGTAGCGGTGGCTGGCGCCGTGAAAGCCCCAGCGTTGGATCTGGTATTTTTCCGCCCATTCGTAAGGCACGGCATAGTACCGCAGCCGATCGGGAATCGTCTGATGAAAACCGGTCTCGAAGGCCGCCACCAGCGGAATCTCGGGCAGCTTTTCGCTCAGCAGCCGCATGGCCTTGATGTAGCATGGGTTGTGCGCCGGCGCCACGGCGTTCATCGACTCCATAGCCGCCAACACGTGCGGCGTTACGCGCTGAACGCCGCTAAACACCCCGCCATGCACCGCCTTGAACCCGATCGCCGCCACTTCGGAGGCCGATTTCAAGCAGCCGTGAGCAGGGTCGGTCAATTGATCCAGGCAACGCCGCACCGCCACGGCATGATCGGGCACGGCGGAAACCGTTTCCTGCCGTTGGCCTCCGATCTCGACGAACGAGCGGCTCTCGGACGAACCGATCCGTTCGGTTCCGCCGCGCGCGAGTTGGCGTTCGCCGGCCATGTCGAACAAGCGATACTTGAAGCTTGTCGAGCCCAAGTTGGCGACGAGGATTTTCACGCGAGATTCCTTGTTGTAGGACGGACCTCCAGTCCGTCTGTCCGGCGGGCCGCATGAAGACGGACCAGAGGTCCGTCCTACTTGGCGATTCCCTTACGCTAAGTACGCCTTGACCAATCCTTCGGCCGGACGCGGGATGACGTGGCTGGCGGTCAACTCGCCGACCTGGGTGGCGGCCGAGGCGCCGGCTTCGATCGCCGCACGGACGCTGCCCACGTCGCCGCGCACGACGGTCGTCACCAAGCCGCCGCCAATGGCGATCTTTTTGACGATTTGCACGTTGGCCGCCTTGGCCATCGCGTCGGTCGCTTCGACGAGGGCGACCAGCCCCTTGGTTTCCAACAATCCAATCGCGTCTTGCATCTGAATTCTTTCTCTTTGGTTTGAATCTGTGTGAGTTGTTTGCTTGGGAGGCGTCCGTTGGCGAGCCGGAGGCGCCCGTTGGCGATCCGGAGGCGTCAGCCTGCGGGTGCTGCGCGCCGTGCTATCGCGTACGACCCGGAGGCTGACGCCTCCAGCTCGCCGCTATCGACTACTTCGCGGCCTTCTGAGTCGCCGGCAGCACGACGCCGAGATCTTCGTGCGGGCGAGGAATGACCTGCACGCTGACCACTTCGCCAATGCGTCCGGCGGCGGAGGCGCCCGCGTCGGTCGCGGCCTTGACCGCGGCCACGTCGCCGGTCACGAACGCCGTGACCAGGCCGCTGCCGACCTTATCCCAGCCGAGAAACTCGACGTTCGCGGCTTTCATCATTGCGTCGCTGGCCTCGACCAGGGCCACGAAGCCCTTGGTCTCGATCATGCCCAGCGCTTCCATTGCTTTTGCCATAAATGGTTGCTCCACTGAAAACTGAAAACTGAAAACTCTTACTGCTTCAAAAGCTCGATCTTCCCCGCATGGTCCAAATCGGCGGCGTTGCCCTCGTCGGTGTCGAGATGGACTTCGAGCTTGCTCGTGGCGTCTGCCCGCACCAGCAAGTCTCGCAGCACCAGCGAGCACGACGAATCGATCCGCAGGCTCATTCGGTCGCCATTCTTCACGCCGTAATGCTTGGCATGTTCGTGGCTCATGTGAACGTGCCGCTCGGCGCGGATCACGCCCTGCTTCAACTCGACGACCCCTTTCGGTCCGACCAGCACGCAGCCCGGCGTGCCTTCGATCTTGCCGCTCGGCCTTACGGGCAAGTCGATGCCCAGCGAAATGCCGTCGGTAAACGCCAACTCGACTTGGCTGAAGGGCCGCGTCGGCCCGAGCACTCGCACCGAAGGCAGCATTCTTTTCTTCGGTCCGACGACCATCACCGTCTCTTCGGCGGCGAAAAAGCCGTCTTGATACAGGTCTTTCATCGGCCAGCTTACGGCCGGCGCCGAACAGGATTTCGACGTGCTCGTCGGTCAAGTGCAAATGCCTGGCCGAGATGCTTACGGCCAGCTTCGGCTCGCCGGCCGGCGAACCCGCGCGCTTCAAGACGATCTCGCGAACGATTTGTTCAACCGTACTGCGGTCGAGCGTGCCGGCCATGCTCATATCCGATTTCCCTTGCTTGAAGCTTCATCGCGCATTACCCATTATCGGTGGTCCCGGCGACCAGCAGATTCACTCCGGCCGCCGTCAATTTGCTGCGCCAATCGCTGGAAATTTCGTTGTCGACGACCAAATAGTCGGCGGCGTCCAACGGGCACATGTGCGCCAAGCTCTGGTGCCCGAACTTCGTGCTGTCGGCCACCACGATTACTTCTTCCGCCGCGTTCATCATTGCCTGTTCGGTGCCGACCAGCAGCAAGTTGCTGTTGAAATAGCCGCGGTCGTTGATGCCGGCCACGCTGAGGATCGTTTTTCTCACGTTCAGTCGGGCCAGCATCTCATTCGCGTAAGGACCGATCGAAACTCCGGTCCGCGGATAAACGTAGCCGCCCAGCAAGATTAGGTCCGTTTTGCCGTCCGAGGCGAACAGGTTGGCCACCGGCAGCGAATTGGTGACGATTTGCAGCGAGCGGCCGACCAGCAGCCGGCCCACTTCGTAAGTCGTCGTTCCGCCATCCAACAGCAACGTGTCGCCGTCTTCCACCAATTGCGCCGCTCGTGCGGCGATCAAACGCTTTTTGTCCCATTGTGCCGGTTGGCGTTCGTCGAAATGCGGCAGCTTCGGCGAGGCCCCGGCGTAAAACACTCCGCCGTGCGTGCGCTTCGCGCTGCCCGACTCTTCCAAAACCTCCAGGTCGCGGCGAACCGTCGACTCGGAAACTTGCAGCTCGCCGGCCAGGTCGGGCAGGGCCGCAAAACCTCGCGAGCGAACCAATTCCAGCAGCCGCGTTCTTCGTTCTTCCGCCAGCACTGCCAGCACTATCTCCGCAAAAACTTCTCATCCTTGAATGATTTGGACTAATTATGGCCGGTAAATGGTCAACAAACAAGCATATTCAATCATTAAAATGAAAGAATTCTGTCACGCTTTCACAAGCAGGGGGACTTTTTTTCAACAGGCTGGAAACTTGGGGGTTATGCCCTGCACTTGGACGGCGGCAGCTCCGTTATTCCGAGGATTCATTGAAGATCCCCTGTGAAGGGGGTTCGTGATGAGCATGGCGGATGGAACAATCGCGGCTCATGGCCAATGTCTTGCATCTCTACCGCACGCTCCACAAGCCGCCGGAACTGCCGCGGCTGCCGGGCGTCGCCTTGCGGCACTTTGTCGGCCTGAGCGACGTGGCGGTCTGGCTCGAACTGCGCCATCGGGCATTCGCCCGCGAGAAGGTCGGCGTGCGGCAATGGACAGCCGCCGACTTTGAAGCCGAATTCTTGTCAAAGCCGTGGTGGTCGCCCGAGCGGCTATGGTTCGCCGAAGCGGAAACGCAGCAGCCGGGGCTGCCCTCGCAATACGCGGTCGGCACGATCACGCTGGCCTTTCGCGGAACCGGCGCCGACGCGCAGCCGGTCATTCACTGGCTCGCCGTGTTGCCCGCTTGGCGCCGCCGCGGCGTCGGACGTTTGCTGCTTGCCGCGCTAGAAAAAAACTGTTGGGACGCAGGCCATCGCCAGATCGGCCTGGAGACCCACGCCGAATGGACCGCCGCGGTGCGGTTCTACCAGCAGGCGGAGTATGCCCGTAAAGACTAATCTGGAACCGACTCGCGGGCCGGCCGCTCGCATTCGCGGCCAGTCAGCCGATATTCGAATTGTCCGGCGCGGTTCAGCACCCAAGCAAGCGGGACGCTTGCTCTACGAAATACGCCGTCAGTTTGCCGCAGGTCGGATCATTACCTTCCGGCCATCGACGGCGAGGCGGCCCGCTCCGATCAGCCGCAGGGCCTCGGGGAAGGCTTCGCACTCGGCCTCGAAGACGCGGGCGGCGAGCGTGTCGGCCGTGTCGTCGTCGCGGACGGGCACGGCCCGCTGCAAGATGATCGGGCCGTGGTCGTACTGATTGTCGACGAAGTGGACCGTGCAGCCGCTCAGCTTAGCGCCATAATCGAGCACGGCCTGATGGACATGATGGCCATAAAAGCCCAGCCCGCAGAAGGCAGGAATCAACCCGGGGTGAATGTTCACCACGCGCCATTCGAAGTCGGCCGGAATCGTGACGAATTTCAGGAAGCCGGCCATCACGACAATATGGCAGTTCGATGCGCGGCAGGCGTCGAACACCGCCTGGCTGAAAGCTTCGGGCGACGCGAATTCTTTTTGTTCGAGTATCACGGTCTCGATGCCGGCCTCGCGACCAAAATCAAGCCCGCAGGCTCTCGGGTTGCTGGAAACGACCAGATCGACTCTCGCATCGAGCTTGCCGGCCGCGATTTTCGCCAGCAGATTGCGCAGCGTCGTTCCGCCGCCGGAGATCAGCACCGCCAATTTCAAGGGCGAACGGGGCGGAAACGCGGGCGCCGGCAGATTGCTCGTTTCGCTCATCGGGCGGACACGACTTGAACGAAGAGCGACAGTTTATATCCCGCCAAGTCCAACTCGACCGGTTCGACGCCGGCGATCGGCCCGAGCTTCAATTCCACGGCCAGCGTTTCGGCCTTGAGGTAATCGCCGAACTGCTCGACCGCACCGCGCAACTCGGCCGACTCGGCGACGACCCCGACGGCGATGCGGTCGGTGTACTCGCAACTGAGATCTTTGCGCCGCGTCTGGATGGCGTGCGTCAGCTCGCGGGCGTGCCCTTCGGTAAGCAACTCGTCGGTCAGTTCGGTCGAAAGCACCACCACGGCCAGCGATCCTTGGGCCGCGGCCCAACCCGGCTTGGCTTGCAAGCGGACCTGGATATCGGAAGTGTCGAGCGTCACCGGACCATCGCTTAGTTCGAGTGCGACCTGTCCGTCCGATTCGAGCTTGGCCAACAGCGCTGCCGCATCGGCCGCCGCAAGCGCCTGTTTGAGCGCCGGCAGCCGCTTGCCCAACCGCGGCCCGAGCTTTTTCAAGTCGGGCAGCACCGTGTAAGAGATATACTGATCGGCCCGAGGAATGAACTCGACCTGCTTGACGTTCAACTCTTCGCGGATCAGCCCGGCGTGGGCTTCGAGCCAGCTTTGATGCCGCGGATGGACCAGCACCACTTCGACCTTGGCCAGCGGCTGCCGCACTTTCAGTTTGGCCGTCATGCGCGCCGCTCGACCGAGCGACACGATTTCGCGCACGAGGTTCATCTGCTCGGAAAGCGCCTCATCGATCTCGGCCGCGTCGCCCGCCGGGAAGTCGCAAAGGTGAACGCTTTCGAGCGCTCGGCCGCCCGTCGCGGCGACGGCCAGGTTCTGCCACAGCGATTCGGCCAAAAACGGCACGAAGGGGGCGATCAGCCGGGCCGCCGTCAGCAGGCATTCATACAGCGTCCAGTAGGCGTCGAGCTTGTCGGCCGTGTGCTCGCCGCTCCAAAAACGGTCGCGGCTGCGGCGGACATACCAGTTGCTCAAGGCATCGACGAAGGCCGTGATCTTGCCGCAGGCCGTGAAGTTGTCGTAAGCATCCATCCGCTCGACCACCGCCGCCGCCGTGCGGTTCAGCTCGCTCAGGATCCAGCGATCCAGCTCGTTCCGCTGGTCAAGCGGTCGATAGCCCTTCCCGCGGGCCAGCACGGCGGAATCCATCTGGCCGACGTCGCCGGCCAGCGAGGCGCCCGGATCGAAGCCGTCGATGCCAGCGTAGATCACGAAGAAGCTGTAGACGTTCCACAGCCGCAAGAGGAACTCCGGGATGCTGTCCTTGATCGCCTGTTCGCTGTAACGGATCGAGGTCCAGGGCGCCTGGTTGGCGAAGAAATACCAGCGCAGGGCGTCGGCGCCGTAGCGATCGAAAATCTCGTTCGGCTCGCGGTAGTTCCGCTTCTGCTTGGACATCTTCTGCCCGTCCTCGCCGAGCATCAGCCCGAGCACGATGCAATTGCGGAACGGGTGCGGGTATTCTGCCTGTCCGCTCCCCTCTCCCTTTGGGAGAGGGTCAGGGTGAGGGCTGGCTGTTTTTGATGCCGCAGTTTTCGGCGCCGCCCCCTCACCCCGGCCCTCTCCCCGAGGGAGAGGGAGATCTTGGCCAAACAGCAGCGTGCTGATCGCCAATTGGCTATAGAACCAGCCGCGAGTCTGGTCGATAGCTTCGCTGATGAAGTCGGCGGGAAAGTGCGTGGCGAACTGCTCTCGGCCTTGATGCGGATAGCCCCACTGGGCGAACGGCATCGCGCCGGAATCGTACCAGCAGTCGATGACCTCGCCGACGCGCCGCATCCGCTTGCCCGGCGCGTAAGGCGAATCGTAGGTGATCGCGTCGATGTACGGCTTGTGGACCTTCAGATGGTCGGCCAGTTTTGGGTTTTTACGTTTCGCGGCTTCCCAAACTTCGGCGCCCTGCACGCCGGGCTTGCCCAACAGCTCTTCATAACTGGCCACGGCCTCCGCCTTGCCGGTGGCCTCGCAAACCCAAATCGGCAGCGGCGTGCCCCAGTAGCGCTCGCGCGACAAGGCCCAATCGACGTTCGTCGCCAGAAAATTGCCGAACCGGCCGTCGCGGATGTGCTCGGGCAGCCAATTGATGCGGGCGTTGTTGGCCAGCATCTCTTCCTTGAACCGGCTCGTGCGGATGAACCAACTCTTGCGCGGATACTGGATCAACGGGTCTTCATCGGCCCGCCAGCAAAACGGGTACTCGTGCAGATACTGCTCTTGATGGTAAAGCAGCCCGCGGCGGCGCAGCTCGCGGCTGATGTCCTTGTCGGCCTCTTTGACCCAGCGGCCTTGGTAGTCGGGCGCCTCGGCGGTGAATTTGCCGTCGGGGCCGACGGCACAGATCAAGTCGGGGCCTTCGCCCGGCTCGAAGCGCGCGTTTTCGGCGGTGAGCACGTCGAAATCGACTTCGCCGAAGGCCGGCGCTTGGTGGACGACGCCCGTGCCGCTGTCGGTCGTGACGAACTCGGCCTGCACGACGCGCCAGGCGATGTACTCTTTGCCGCCCGCGTTCAGCCGGCCTTGTTTGTCGCCGAGCGACTTATAGTAATAGTCGAACGGCGGCACGTACCGCCCCCCGACGAGCTTGGCGCCCATGATCTTCGTTTCGACCTTCAACTCGCGGCCGACCTTGCCGGCGATCGTTTCGACTAGGGCCGAAGCGACGATCAGCTTTTGCCCTTCGTCGCCGTCGCTGACCACCGAATACTCCAACTCCGGATGGACCGCGGCGAACTGGTTGCTTGGCAACGTCCAGGGCGTTGTGGTCCAGACCAACAGCGACGTGTTAGGCTCGTCGACCAAGGGAAAGCGCACGTAGACGCTCGGATCGGCGACTTCGCGATAGCCCTGGCCGACTTCGCCCGAACTGAGGGCCGTGCCGCCTTGGGCCCACCACCAGACGATCTTGTGCCCTTGGTAGAGCAGGTTGCGATCGAACAGGTTCTTGAGCGACCACCAGACGCTTTCGACGTAGCTCTGGTGATAGGTGACGTAGGCTTCGTCGAGCCGAATCCAAAAACCAAGCCGCTCGGTGAGCCGCTCCCACTCTTGCATGTAGCGCCAGACGCTTTCCTGGCACTTGTGGATGAACGGCTCGACGCCGTAGGCTTCGATCTCTTCCTTGGCGTGGATGCCCAGCTCTTTGCAGACCTCGACCTCGACCGGCAGCCCATGCGTGTCCCAGCCCGCCTTGCGTTCGCAGCGGTAGCCGCGCATCGTGCGGTAGCGAGGGAACAAATCCTTGATCGCCCGCGTCAGGCAGTGCCCCGGGTGGGGCATTCCGTTGGCCGTGGGGGGGCCTTCATAGAAGATGAAAGGCCCGGCGCCTTCGCGGCGGGCCAGCGATTTCTCGTAAATCCCCCGCTCGTTCCAGAAACGGATGATCTCGGTTTCTAGCGTCGGAAAGCGGGGATTCGATTCGACAGGACGGAACATGGGCGGCGGAACAAGGGCCGGTGCGAAGGTCGAAAACCCAAAGTAGACCGGACGGGGGCCTTTTTTTCAATTGCGGGTCTCGGCGGCCGGCCGTGGAGATAATGCGGCTTGTCTTGCCGCTCAAGCCGGCCGCGCGGTAACGTCGAGCGCTTGCGCAGCGAGGGGCTGGAACGGGCGAAAATCATGATTTATACGCATCGGCCGAAACATAAATCGTCAAAGGCCGCGAATCGTGCTCCCCTTGCGGCAATTACGCTCTTTCGCTGCGGCCATCGTGGCGGCGGCTTTTATAATTCAGCCTCTAAAATGGCCCGCGGGCGCCCCACAATAAGCCCTGAAATGCCCCTTTTTTACGCGCCGCGGCAAACGCCTGGAATTCTCGGCAAATGCCGCAACGGAGCGGCCGCGGAAATGAAAAATTGCGCGGCGATATAAATAAATCGGCGGAAATATAAATCACGCGAGGGCCGCTGCCCTTCCGGCTGGAATCAAAACAGCGGCTTGCGCCCCAACTTGCGACGCACGATGGCCCACTGGCCCGCGTGCATCAGCAGGTGGCTGCCTTGGAGGCTGAACAGATCGCCGAGCGTTTTGATGTAAGCTTGATATTCCTCGGGCGCCGGCTTGCTCAGATCGTCGTCGGACATGCTCGCGAGCTTTTTCAACGTCGTCTCTCGCTGCGCGTTCATCAGCCGGATGTATTCGGCCTTCGTGTGGAAGGCGCCGGGGTCGTCGTTGGCGGACGTTTCGGGCGTGTATTTTTTCTCGAACCCGGCCGGCAAAGGGGGCAGCGTGCCGGGGAACGCCTTCTCGACCATCCCTTGCGAGGAGACGATCAGGTGGCCCAATTGCCAGGCGATGTGGTTTGCACCAGGGACGGGCCGGACCAGCAGGTCGCTATCGCTGAGATCCTCCAAATACCCCGACCCAATCATGTTGGCCATTTCAATCGAGGAGCGGATCGCTTCGCGCGCATTCATCGGCTCGTTCCTTTCGATACAAAGGGCGACGCCCGGAAACCGGGCAATGGATTCCAAGACCGCGAGGCTGATTATAGAAATGCTAGACCTCGAACAGTAGGGGCGCCGAAGCCGCCAGAGAATTCGCCGCGGAACTCAATCAATCCGCCAGCGGATCGATGATCGGCTGGGGCGGATGACGCTGCAACTCGAAGAATTCGTCCTCCTCGGCGACGCGGACTGGCTTGGCGATTCGCACCTGCCGCACCGCGGCCACGACGCTCGGCAAGTTGGCGAGCAACACGCATCCCGCCGTCACCGGCAAGACGACCAGCAGCACCACCATCTCGGGGCTGAGCGAGCGATGTTCGACGATCTCGATCAGCGACCAGAACGGATTCGTGATTTCCAGCAAAGAGTAGTCCATCCGCAGGTCGGCGATCATCAGATGGACCGTCAGCGGCGCGCCGCAGCCCAACAGCACCAAGAGAACCTGACACAGCGCGCACAACAACATGCCGCCCTGATGGACTTTGCGCAAGCCGGCGGCGAGCAGACGCCCGAGACCCAGATAGACCACCACGTAGGAGAATTCGACGATCGCGAAGATGACGATCATTTCGCGCGGGTTCATCCCCAGCCAGCCCGGCAGCCGCCCCGGATAAAACGCCGCGTTCGCGATCAGGGCCGCTCCCGCCAGCAGCAGCACGGTCGCCATGTTGATCACGGCGAACACAAAGCCCGCCGCGGGACCGGGATTGAACCAGGTCAAAAAAGCGCGGCCCAAAAAACTTTGCGGCAATTGGCGCTTCACGCGATGCGACAGCTCGGGCGACTCCCCGTTCATGAACATGCCCATGATCGTCCAGTGCAGACCGCTCAGGATAAGATAAGGAAACAATATCTCCAGGTCTCCGTCGGCGTGGTGGAAAGTCCAGCCCATCCAACCCGTGAAGAGGGCCTGTTGTGCGAGCATCACCACGCGCAACGCCGTCGAGCGATTGTTGCTGGCGAATGTGAGCTGCGCCGAGGCGACGCAGAAGAACAACACGAAGTACGCGCCGAACCCCGTCAGCATGGCGGCATTGGCGGCCCAGAACTCCGAATCCTGAAACGGCAAGGACGTCCGCGACAGCCCGCCGATGACAATGGCCAGGCCCGCGTAAAACGCCAAGGCCAGACCGAACAACAAGAACACCGACAGCACGATCTGCCAGTGTTTTTCGGCCGTCGCCGTGGCCACGACCAGGCCGATCACCGACAGCCCCAGCGAGGCGATGAACGTATAGAACATCACGCACAGCACCGTGGGGAAGTCGATCCCCTTGAGCATGTAAGTAAATGCCAGGCAAGGAGA
>DATNEC010000170.1:0-8248 GCA_035606815.1 Pirellulales bacterium | reverse complement strand
TCAATCGGTCGAGCGCGAACGGCGTGCGGATCTTTTTCGAATTCCGCACGTACGCTGCGCCGGCGATTCGCGCCGAGGAAAATTCTCGCCAACAACGCGCCTCGCCGCAAGTCCTTGCCCGCCATGAGGCAGTGCCATTCGGCCGCGACACTGCTTTTCGAGATGGACGCGTCTTGGACTATTCCCGTTATACTTGCGAGTCGAACAGCGGCAAGTCTTGCTCTTCGGCCGGGTAGACGAGTAGCCCGTTCACCAATTGCGCGAAAGGCGTCATGGCGTGCGGCTTGGCCGCGCCGCGATGGATGATATCGAAAACCTGCCAGCCGCGGACGATCAACGCGTCGGCGATCAACCGCCGGTGACAGCGCCAGGGCACGGCTTCCGAGCACATGATCGCCGTCTGCCGCGCGCCGGCGAAGGCGATCAGCTCTTCGAGCGCCGCCGCGAAGTCGGGCGTGGCCATGTAGTCGGCGTAGCGATTGAAAGAGTCGACTCGCCAGCCGACGTTCGGCGAATCCGCGGGCCGTTTCGAGCGCCGGCCGCCGAGCGAGGCGAAATGCCGATAACCGATCTTCGCCTGCGCCAGCCCGGCCTCCAAGGCGTCGAGATTGAAATGCGGATGAGCGCGCGAGCCGGGAAAGCGGCGGACGTCGGCGAGCTGGCCAATCGACTCGCCTTGCAACAGCTCGACGAATTCATCAAGCGAACGGTTCGAGTGGCCGATGGTCCAGATTTCTCGCGGCATCACTCCATGTTTGCACAACCGGGCATTTTAGGCCAGCGCGAGCGGCGATCTCCTGGCGGCAAGGGGAACGCAGAGCCGAGAGCGAGTACAGAGGCGCCCTCACCCCGGCCCTCTCTCAAAGAGAGAGGGAGAAGAGCAGCCGTTCATTCATGCGCTTTCCGCTTCGTAAGACTCTTCGTCCTCTTCTTCCTCTTCGCAGTCGTCATCCTCTTCGACTTCTTCCTCGTCGTCCTCTTCGTACTCGTCTTCGTCAAGCTCTTCGTCGGCATCGTCATCTGCGTCGGCCGAGTCGTGGTCTTCGTCGTCCTCATCCTCGGCAATTTCTTCGTCCACGGGCGCCGGCAAGATCTTGTTGCGAGCGCGCTTCGGCGGCTCGGGCGCCGCGGCCGACTGTTCCCTCTGACCGCTCATTTCCTGCCACTGATCCATGGTGATCAATACTTCGCGGGCCTGCGAACCATTGTACGCCCCGACGATGCCATCCTCGGCCATGAAGTCGATCAGCCGGGCGCCGCGGCCGTAGCCGATGCCCAAGGCCCGTTGCAGCAGCGAAACGCTGCCGCGCCCCTCGCGAATCACGACCTCGATGGCCGCCTCGTACAAGTCGTCGCGGCTCTTGAAGCGGTTTTCGTCCCCTTCGCCCGCCGGGGCGACCTTCAATTGCACCAACTCGTTGACGAATTCCGGCTCGGTCGTGCCGACGCACTCGACGACGCGATTGATTTCCTCGTCGCTGACATAGGTGCCCTGGCCGCGGAGCAGCGTGCTGGTGCCCGGCCAGAGGAACAGCAAGTCGCCGTTGCCCAGCAGCTTATCGGCGCCCATCTCGTCGAGCACCACGCGGCTATCGGTGCGGCTGGCGACCTGAAACGCGATGCGGGCCGGCAAGTTCGACTTGATCAAGCCAGTGATCACGTCGACCGTCGGCTTTTGCGTGGCCAACACCAGGTGGATGCCGACGGCCCGGCTCTTTTGGGCCAAACGAATGATGTGGGTTTCCACCTCCTTGGCCGAGGTCATCATCAAGTCGGCCATTTCGTCGGCCACGATCACGATGTACGGCAGGTGCGTGGGAATGTTTTTGCGCTCTTCGTCGCTTTCGGGCTGCAAGCGGTCCATCAGCTCTTCTTCGCCGAGCTGGTTGTACCCGGAAATATGCCGCACGCCGGCCTGGGCCAACAGCGCGTAGCGCTCTTCCATCTTGTCGACCGCCCAAGCCAGAATCGCCTCGGCCTTCCGCATGTCGGTCACGACCGGGTGCATCAGGTGCGGCAGCGTCTTGTACGGGCTTAGCTCGACCATCTTGGGGTCGATCATCAACATCCGCACTTCGTCGGGCCGCCGCGTCATCAGCATCGACACGATGATCGTGTTCAAGCAGACGCTTTTGCCCGTGCCGGTGCGGCCGGCGATCAACAGATGCGGCAAGGTCGCCAGGTCGGCGACCAGTGAATTGCCCGAGACGTCTTTGCCTAGGTAGATCGGAATCCGCATTTTTTGGGCCTTGCCGTTGGCCTCTTCGATCACCTCGCGGAGCCGGACGAGTTGGCGCTCTTCGTTCGGCACCTCGATGCCGACGGTGTTCTTGCCGGGGATCGGCGCCACGATCCGCACGCTCGGCACGCGCAGCGCGATGGCCAGGTCGTCGGCCAGGCTGGTGATCTTCGAGAGCCGCAAGCCGGCTTCCAGTTCGACTTCGAACTGGGCGATCACCGGGCCGGTCTCGATCTCGACGACCTTGACGTTGAAGCCGAAGTTGAGGAATGTCTTTTCGAGAATCTTGGCTTTGCGGCGGACTTCTATTTCTTGCTCCTCGAAGGCGAACGGCTCGCCCTCCATCAGCAAGTCGATCGACGGCAACTCGTAGTCGGCCGTCTCCTGGGGCTGGCTGACCGCCGCGTCGAGCTCTTCCATCACCTCTTCGCGGGCGTCCTTCTTCTTTAGCGGCGGTCGCACGCGCAGTTCGCTCTCGGCGGCGTCTTCGGCCGCGCTGTCGGACGCCGAATCGGGCGCAGCGGCGGCGGCCTTGCGGTCGATCTTCTTGGCGGTCGCCGGCTTCTGCTCATCGTCGCCGGCCGGCTTGGCTTCGTCGATCACCTTGCCGGCGATGCGAACCTGCAGCGGCGCCGAGGCCGAGTTGGCCAGGTCCGAAGGCCCGCCCAGGTCGGTGCGGGGACGAGTGCGGCGTTTCTCGTAGATCTGGCCCACGCCGCCCAGCGCCATGCCGACTCCCTTTGCCGGGCCGGCGACGAGCCAGGTCGAAAGCCGAACCAGCAGGTAGTCGGTCGAGAGCAACAGTCCCCCGGCGAGCAGACTGAGAACCAGGATGTAGGCCCCGGCCGTAGCGAAGTGCATTTCCAACAGCGCGCGGCCTGCAGCCCCCAAGTATCCGCCCGAGCCGATGACCGGCCCCGGCGAAAGTTGCGGCGCGGCCAGCGCGGCCAGCGTCGTGATTCCGACGAGCGACATCAGCCAGCCGGCGCCCCGCAGCCAGCATTCGTTGATTCGTTGCCGCCGCAACAATACCGCATCGAGCACGGCCAGCGAGACGACCAGGTAATAAGCGCCAAGGCCCAGGCCCTCGAAGAGCAGGGCGGCGATTTGTGCGCCGATGCGTCCGCAAGCATTGTGGATTTCTCGACCCGTCGGATAGACGAGGCTGCTTGGCGGATCGGCCGGGTCGTAGGTGGCGAGCGCGATCGCCAAGAAGATGGTCAGCGCCAACAGCGCCAGCGCAGCAAGATCGGCTTTCAGATTTCGCGGTTCAGGCATGGCGGCTTGATGGTCTCGTAAAGAGACAGACTTCGCGCGCCTACGGCCGCAAAGTCAACCCACAGGGGCCCGTCCGTGCCCGACAAATTAGTCCGTCTATGGGTTGATCGGCGGCCCGCAACGGCCTGTGCCACTTTCCTTTTTGGCGCCGGCCGAGTTTGCCGCAACGCCGCAGAGCGATTAGGCGCCGTTTGTCGGAATGATCGTCACAATCGATCCGGCAAGCGTGGCCTGGGCTTGGGAAGCCAAACCGCGCCCGAGGGACGCCGCCACCCTTGATGACATCGGGGGATTGCCCGATCCGCAGACTTCAGCGCGCTTCCGACAGACCGTTTTTTCGGCCGATGAGATAACCGAGCGTGGCAATCACGGCGATCGCCAGGCTGGCCGGCAATCCGGAAAGCATGACCTCGCCGAACAATGAAACTGGCATCATGATTCGCCTCCTCTTCGAGAACCGAGTCTGCCCGCCAACATCAAGGATAGGCCATTCGGCGGCGGGAAGGGGCGAGGCGCGGCGAATTGCGTGGCCAAAAATCGCACTTTGGCCGGCAATTCCGGCGCCATCGTCGAAGTCGAACCAAGGGGGAGGCGACGGCGGCCCTTCAGCTCTCTTCCACCGCTCGCTTTTGGTCCCGCAGCTTCAACCATCGCCCGCGGCGTATCCAGTAAAACCGCACGGGCAAGAACAAATCGACGACCTCGTCGCTGATCAACAACCCGCCGAGCACCGGCAAGGCCATCGGGGCCAGAATCTCGCCGCCGACGCCTTTGGAAAAGACCATTGGAAAGATCGCGATGATCGCCACGCCCTCGGTCAACAACTTCGGCCGCAGGCGATGGACGGCGCCTTCGATGACCGCCTGCCGGAGTTCCGCGAGCGATTCGATATTTTCCAGTCCGCCGCGCCGGTCGATCGCCTCGCGCAGATAAACCAACATGATGATCCCGGTTTCGGTGGCCATGCCGAAACAGGCGATGAAACCGACCCACACGGCAACGCTGAAATCCATCGGCGGCGCCGCCCAGCCGTGCATGATCTTGGGGAACAGATACATGAAGAAGGCGCCGCCGGCCAGCGCTTCGGGCACGGCCAACATCATCAGCGCGGCGTCGGCCAGATCTTTGTAAGTCAGGTAGAGGACCACGAAAATCAGCACGAACACCGCCGGAAACACGAACCGCAACGTGCGGGCCGCGCGCACCTGGTGTTCGAACTCGCCGCTCCACTCGATATGCACGCCCTCGGGCAGCCGGACTTTTTGGGCCACGACGCGCTGCGCTTCGTCGACGAAGCCCACGATGTCGCGGCCGCGGACGTTGAGCGTCACGTAGTTCAGCAGCCGGCCGTTTTCGCTTTTGATCATGGCCGGCCCCTCGACCACGCGCACGAGAGCCACGGCGCTGAGCGGAATCAGCGATTTGCCGCGCACGACGTGTCCCGGCGATGCGGAATGCGTTCGTCCGGCCGAAGGCGCGGCTTGTGCGATGCCGCCGTCGGCGGCGCCCATTGCGGATGAACTGGCCATCCCGCCCGAACTGACGAGCAACCGCCGAATGGCGTCTTCATCCTCGCGTTCCGAGCGGGCGTAACGAATTCGCACCGGAATCCGGTCTCGCTTCTCCACGGTAAACGTCACCGCCCGGCCGCCGAGGGCGACTTCGATTTCGTTTTGAATGTCCTCGACGCTGATGCCGTACCGCGCCGCCTGCTTGCGGTCGATGTCGATCTGCAAATAGCCCTTGCCCATGATCGGCGCGGCGATCGTGTCGCGCGCCCCGTTCAAGGGCTTCAGCGCCGCTTCGACGTCCTTGCAGACCCGGTCGATCGTCTCCAAATCGGGGCCGAACACCTTGACGCCGATATCGGTCCGCACGCCCGTCGAAAGCATCTCGATGCGGTTGATGATCGGCTGCGTGAAGATATTGCTCCAGCCCGGCACTTGCAACACTCGGCCCATCTCATCGTCGACGAGATCGCCTTTGGGGCCGGTCTGACGCGGCCAGAAGAACGCACGGCGGGCCAACGCCTGTTCCAATTCGGCGGACAGTTCCGCGAAGGGCAAAAAGGCGCCGGCGTCGCCAGCTTTGCCGCGCTGCGCCGCGATCGCCGCGAGAGCCAGCCGTTCGGCGTCGGCGCCGTGCGGCGGCCCAAGCAAGAGGCCGAATTGCCGGGCGGCTTTCGCAAGTTCCTCCAAGGCGTATCGGTTGTAGGCGCCGGTCCCCGCGTCGAACAGTTCCCAATTGATTTCGCGGACCCGCGCCCGCCAGAGCCGCTGTCGCTCGGCTTCGACGCTCTGAAGCAACTCGCCTGCGAACGTCGGGCGCTCGCCGCCCAAGAATTCACCGATGGCGCCGGCGATCGCCGCCAGCGGCGACTGCTTGAGTTGGAGCGGGTCGGCGACGTTCTCAATGACGCCGGCGGCCTTCGAATCGGCGGCGATCTCGCGGCTGAGTTGCGCCAAGTCTTCGATGGCAGGGTTCTTGGCCAGCCATGCTCCGTAGTCGAGAGCGAGCCGCTGCGATAACTTTTCCGCATGCTCTTCCCGAGCGGCGCCTTCGGGCCAGACCAGCGCCCCGGCCATTCCCATGCGGCGGAGCGTTTCTTCGACCGCGAAGCGAGTCAACCGCTGCTCCAACTCACGCTCGAATTCTTGGTAGCGCAGCAGCGCCAAACCCCGCATCGTTTCATCGAATCGTTCCAGGGCCTTCTGGCTGGCGTTGTTGATCAGGTTCTCGCGCTCGCCGCGGTCGTCGGGCGGCTTGACGAAACCGCGGTCTTCCAAGGCCGTCAACACGGCGCGAGCGTGCGCCGCGGCGTCGTCGAATTTCAGTACCCGCTTGGGCCAAAACTCCTTCGGCCGGAAATTGACGAAGGTCTCCACCATGTCGAGCGGCGCCGGGTCGGTGGGCGTATCGGCCCGGCCGGCCTTGCCGATCACCGACTCGACCTCGGGAAACCCGCGCAGCAGGGCGTCGCGCGCCTTCAGATCGTCAGCCGCCTGGGTGACGCTGGCCCGCGGCACGGTGATAGGCATGTCGAGCGTCGTTCCCTCGTCCAAGGCCGGCATGAAGGCCGCGCCGATCTTCTCGAAGCGGTACGCCCAGAGGCCGAGCAGAGTCAGGCTCGCAAAGGCCAAACTCTGCCCGAAAGCGCCGCGGGTCAAAACGACCGTCACGAACGTGACGACGCCGAACACGATGAGAAACAGCGATTTCCAAGCAGTTTCGCCGGCGCCCAACCCGACCAGCGCCTGCAGCGGAAAGATGCCGGCGGCCAGAATCAACAGGGCCGCGAACAGCCACATCACCAGGTTTCGCCGCGGCAAGGCCCACATTAGGAGCGGCCTATAGATATGAATGAAGCTGCGGACGATGGCGTTCTCTTCTTCGCCGCGCAAGCGTCCCTTGATGAACGTCGGAATCAACGCCGGAACGAGCGTGATCGAGATCAACGCCACGCCCAGCATCGCGAAGCTTTTGGTGAAGGCCAGCGGGTGGAACAACTTGCCCTCGCGGCCGCCAAGCATGAACACGGGCACGAACGAAAGCAGCATGATCAAGACCGAGAAAAAGATCGGACGGCCGACCGTGCGGCACGGCCCGATCACCAACTCTCGGATGTCGCCGGTCACCGGTCGGTCGCCGAAACGGTCCTTCAAGTGGTGCGTGGCGTTTTCCACCATCACGATCGCCTGGTCGACGAGAATGCCGATCGAGATCGTGATGCCGGCCAGCGACATGATGTTGGCCTGGATGTCGATGATCCCGGCCCGCCGCAATAGCCACATCAACAAGAACGAAAACAGCACCGACAGCGGCAACGTGACGCAGATCACCAGCACGCTGCGCACGTGCGTCAGGATCAACAGGATGGCCAGCGAGGCGATCAGCATTTCGTGCCACATCACGTCTCGCAGAGTATGAATCGCGCCGTCGATCAATCGCGTACGGTCGTAGGCCGGCACGATATGCACGCCCTCGGGCAGGCCCGGCTGCAGCTCGCGGATCTTTTCTTTCACGCGCCGCGTGACTTCGAGCGGGTTTTCTCCATGCCGCATCAAGACCACGCCGCCCACGACCTCGTTGCCGTCCTTTTCGTAAACACTACGGCGGAACTGAATGCCGAGCTGCACGCGGGCGACCGTTTTCACGTAGATCGGCGTGCCGTTGATTTGCTTGACGACGGTGTCTTCGATATCGGCCCTGTCCTTGATCCAGCCGACCCCGCGCACGATGTACTCCGCATGGTTCTTCTGGATAACGCCGCCGCCGGCCGGCATGTTGCTTTGCGAGACGGCGTCGTACAATTCGCCGAGCGTGATGCCGTAGGCGCGCAGCGACTCGGGCTTGACGTCGATTTGGTATTCCAGCGGCGCGCCGCCGACCGCGGCTACGTCGGCCACTCCGGCGGCGCTGTTGAGCTGGGTCGCGATATAAAACTTGTTGAGCGCCCAAAGCTTCGCCGGATCGACGGGGCGCGCGGGACTCGGCTCGACCGTGTACCAGAAGATCTGCCCCAGCGCCGTCGCATCGGGGGCCATGTAGGGCGCCACGCCCGGCGGCAAAAACTCGCCGGCCTGCGCCAGTTTTTCGGTCACGCGCTGCCGGGCGAAGTAGAAGTCGATATCGTCCTGGAAGATCAGCGTGATCATCGAGAAGTTGAATTCCGACGAAGAACGCACCGCGCGGATGCCGGCCAGCCCTTGCAGCTTGCGCGACAGCGGATAC
>DATNEC010000394.1:0-7436 GCA_035606815.1 Pirellulales bacterium | reverse complement strand
CCCATCAGGTAATTCGCGTAGTGCGGATCGCGCTCGGTCCCTTCGACGCGCGGCTGCAAGTTTTGTTGCAGTTGGTCGTAGGCGGCGCGCTTGTGATAGTGAGCGTTGTTGGCGTGGTAAGCGCCCCAGTAACCGTTGCCGGGGAACTGGGCCGCGGCCGGGTTGGAACACGCCGCCCAGGCGGTTACGGCCGCGATAATCAGTGCAAACCGGTCCATAAAGCTTCGCCTTTCGCTAATCCGCCGTGTCCTCCCCTATTGAAAGCCTAGGCCATTTCTGGGGCGGTAATTGTCAAAATAAGATGACTGAGTCCACTTTTCCGATTTTAGAAAATTTGACGAAAGTTCCGGTTAGCGGATTCCGATAGTTTCGCTGTCTGAAAGAAGGCGCGGCCGGTTCGGGCTTGCGACAGCATTATCGAGGAGCTTTCGATGCACTTCTCTTGGCAGAATCTGGGGAAATGGGCAATCTACGGCGTCGCGTTGGCCATTTGCTGCGGCTATGCGAGTCCGGCGCTGGCCCAGAAGTTTGCACGCCGCGCGCGCCCCGTATCGTCCTCGAAAATCGTCAGCGCGACCGAGAGCGACTCCGAAGTGACTTCCGTCCAAATCGAGTCGGCGCCGACTCGCGTCTACTCGGGCCAGGTTCCCGACTGGCAGCGGTCCCCGGCGCCGGGGCGTCAGTACCGAGCCATGCCTAGCCGCAACGGCCGGCGACAGACGACGATGCAAGAGATCTCCGTGATGCAGCAGCCGACGCCCGCCGATCCAGAATTGGTCGCGCCGGGGATGCTGGAGGGCGAGCCTTCCGAAGGCGAGGTAATTCAAGGCGGTCCGGTCGTCGACGGCTATGCGGAAGACATGTTCATGGACGGCGGCGCGGGCGGTTGCTCCACGTGCGGGGGCGATCCACTGTTCGACGACCACGTGTGCGGCCCCGATTGCGACCAAACGAATTGCCCGCGGCTGCGTCCTTGCGACGGCATCTGCATTCCGCGGCACCGCGTCGAGGAACATTCGCTGTTCATCGGCCCCCAGGCATTCCGCGGCCCGCTCGACCTGGGCCGCAGCAACAACTTCGGTTTCCACGAAGGCGTGAACTTCGCCGGTCAATTCGGCCGCCGCTTGGGGTTCGGCCATTTGGGCATCGGCTACCAGATCGGAGCGCTGTTCACTCAGAGCAACTTCTATGGGAACCAGGTCAATGGCCTGGAAACGAAGGAGCGCGATCAGCAGTTCATCACCGCCGGCTTGTTCCGCCGCGCCCGCGGGCGCGGCTATCAGGGCGGCGCCGTGTTCGATTACCTGCACGACAACTATTACGTGAAGTACAATGTCGGCCAGGTCCGCGCCGAATTGAGCTATCTGACCCCCTGCGGACACGAGTTCGGCTTCTTCGGCGCCTTCCACGTGCGGCCGGGCCGTGGCGCCCAGGCCAACACAGCGCTGGGCACGCTCTTCACGCAGCAGTTTTCCACGATCGATTATTACAACCTGTTCTATCGCTACAACTTACCCAATGGCAGTTGGGGCCGGGTTTGGGGCGGCGGGACCGCCAACGCCAATGGCATGATCGGCGCCGATTTCCGCATGCCGATGACCAACAAATGGGATCTCAGCGGCATGTTCAATTTCTTGGTGCCGGGCGGCGGCGGCGGAATTGTCGCCCAGAACAAAGAAGCCTGGGGCTTGAGCCTGAACCTGACGTGGTACTGGGGACGGACGAGAAGCGGCGTTCACAACGGCTACTATCGCTCGCTGTTCAACGTCGCCAACAACGGCTTGATGTTCGTCAAACCGACTGGGCCGTGAGTCGAGGCAGCGCGGAGCACACGTCGGAGCTCAGAATGCTGAAGGCGGGGAAAATCCCTCTCCCTTTGGGAGAGGGTTAGGGTGAGGGGGGAATCGCCTCATAAACATGCCCTCACCCCTGCCCTCTCCCAGAGGGAGAGGGAGTTCTCGGAAAGGGCCTAAACTCCTTACTCTTCACTCCTAACTCCTCACCTTTCCACGCCGCTGCTTCTTCGCCATCGAGACGCAGCGTCAAACATTTGGCGCTGCCGCCGGCTTTGACGAACTCATCGAGCGGCGTTTCGCGAGGTTCGAAACCCTGCTCGGCCAGGCGCCGGTGCAACTCGGGGCAGCCGGTGTTCGTGACCACCGTGCGGCCTACGACCACGGCGTTGCAGGCAAACCGCCGGGCCTCTTCCTCGCGAACGGGGATCAACTCCCCGATCAATTCCTTGAGCGCCTGCACGCCGTATTGGTCGAAGGCCGCCGGATAATAGATCGCCTGTCCCGGCGCGAGCGGGCAAAAGCACGTGTCGAGGTGGTAGTAGTAATCGTCGACCAGTTCCAAGGGAATCACGCGGCAGCCGAGCATTTCGCCGATCTGTTGGTGGCCGCGCGCGTCGCTGCGAATGCGATAGCCGGCAAACAGAGTGTCGCCGCAAAATAGCGCGTCGCCCGCCCCTTCGAAGTACACCCGTTCCGCGGCGCGGACCACGCGGAAACCGTGCGCCGCCAGCCACGACTCGTCGACCAATTCTTCGCCCTGGCGCTCCGGATGGCGAAAATGCGCCAGCACCGCCAAATCTCGATAAATCAAGGCCGCATTGGCGGTGAACACCAGATCGGGCAAGCCCTGAATCGGCGTCAGCGTCGAAACGAGCGCGCCCCCGGCCTCCAGCAAGCTCCGCAGCGCCAGCCACTGCTTCGCCGCCGCTTCGCGGTCGCTCTGCCGCGAACGGCTCATCCACGGATTGATTTCGTACTCGATGCCGTAATAGTCCGGGGGACACATCAAGATATGGGGTTGCGCCATGCTTCAAAGTCCTCTTCGGTCCGCGAGCGGTTGGCCCGCTTGCTCCAGCGCGGCCAACTCGATGACGAGCGATCTCAAAAATGGTTCGACGTCGGTCACCAATCCCACGGTTTGAAACGAGCCGCGGTCGTTCAGCTTGATGACCGTCGAGGGATTGATATCGACGCAAACCACCTTAACCCAGGCCGGCAGCAAATTGCCCACGGCGATCGAGTGCAAGGTCGTGGCGATCATCAAACAGAAGCTGACGCCGCGGATCAATCGCCGCATCTCGCGCTGGGCGACCAATACGTCGGTGATGACTTCGGGCAACGGCCCGTCGTCGCGAATGCTGCCCGCCAGCAGAAAGTCGATGTTCTGCTTGACGCATTCGTACATGATGCCCGAGCTCAGCACGCCTTCGTCCACCGCCCGACGGATTCCGCCGGCGCGGCGAATGCGATTGATGGCCCGCAGATGATGTTCGTGCCCCTCCTCCGCCGGAATGCCGCGGTCCATGTGAATGCCCAGGCTGGTGCCGAACAGCGCCTGCTCGATATCGTGCGTGGCCAGCGCGTTGCCTGCGAACAGGATGTTGACGTAACCTTTCCGGATCAACTGGCAAAGATGCTCGCCGCTGCCGGTATGCACGATGGCCGGGCCGCCCACCAGTAGCGTGCGGCCGCCCTGGGCGCGCGTCTTGAACAATTCGCGGGCGACCTCGCGAATCGCGACCCCTTTGGGCTTTTCGGTCGAGACGCTGCTGCCCATGAATTCGAACATCCGGCGATCTTCGGTGGCGCGTTCTTCGGGAAAGACCCGCGTTCCGGCATGGCCGACGATGAACAGATCGCCGACGCGCACGTCGGTCATCGCCACGGCCCGCGCGGTCCGGGCCTCTTGATCGACCCGCACGCCGCAATCCATTTCCTGGTCGGCGACCTCGACCCATTGCCCCCCCAGCCGCACTTCGGTGCGCTGATTGGTGGTGCTATAAAAACCTTCGGGAAAAGCCCCGGCGATGTCGGCGGCGACCAGACGGCAATCTTGCGAAGCGGTCGAGACGGCCCCATGATCGGCCACTTGGCTGACGATCTCTTGCAGTTTTTCGTCGGTCGCGGCCGAAATTTCCAAGAGCGCGAAACTCGGATCATTGCGGGCCTGGCCGATGGCGATTCGCTTGATGCGAAACGCGCCGCCGCGGCTAGTGACGATGTCCAGAATCTTGGGCAGCAGCAGGCTGTCGATGATATGGCCGCGCAGCTCCACCTCTTCCACGTGCCGCGGAGCCTCCTGCGTCGGATGGCGATGCTCGCTCATGGTTTTGTCATCCCGCTAACGGATCATCGCGCGGGCGACTTGGCCCGGCGTGTGGGGAATTCTACGCCACGGCCGCGGAGCGAGCCAAGCGGAGCTCCGCCGGCCGGGCGCGCCGAAGCGGCCCTAACGTCAAGAGACGGCACGACTTCACAACCGCCGCGCGGAAGCCTATAATGCGGCTCTTTAGCGGATGGCAATGGCGCCGAATTGGTCCCGCGGAAAATCTGGACTTATATGAGCGATAGCGGACAGCCGAATCATTGGGATTTTTTGGCCGAAGAGCTTGGGGCCGAAGCCAAGCCTCAGCCGCCGAAGCCGGCGCCGGTTCCTCCGGCGCCGACCGCGAAGAAGCGCAGCGAACCGCCGGCGCCCAAGCCGCGTCCCAAGTCGAGTTGGAACGATGTTGCGCTTTCGCTCGGTCTCGATCCTCCGCCGGCCGCGGCCCAACCGCCCGCGTCTCCGGTCCCAACTCAAGCGGCCCGGCCCCAAGCGGCCGCCAAGCTGCCGCCGGCCGAGGAGGGCGGGACGGGCGCCGCCGAAAGGCCCGAGCGCGAACCGCGCCGGCGCGAAGACCGCCCGCGAGAACGGCCTGCGCGCGAAAGACCGCCGCGAGACCGATCGGATCGCGATCGACCGCCGCGCGGTAAGCCAGACCGGGGCAGCGAGCCCGACCGCGGCAGTCAATCCGATCGCGAACGGCCGCCCGTGGCCGAGCCTGTCGATGAGCTATTCGACGATTTCGAGAGCTTCGAAGAGGAGGATCTTCCTGCCGTCCCTGCTGCGGATTCGTCCGAGTCGCCGTCGGGCGAGGAGGGCGAAGACAAAGGCCCGCGCCGTCGCCGTCGTCGCCGGCGCGGCGGGCGGCGCAATGCTGAATCACGCGGCGGCGAACCTCGCGGCCGAGCGCCGAGCGCTCCCCGCGAGCGCGGCCGGACTGACGACGCGCCGAGCGGCGAGCCGTTCGATCGGGAAGAGCGCTCCGATTTCGCCGGCGAACCGGGCGACGAGGAATTCGAATTCATGGACGACCGATCTGCGGACATCGAACGAGCGGATAACGACCAGGAGTTCGCCGACCAGGAGGGCGGCGAGCGAAGTCGCAGCCAGCCGGCATCCGAGGCCGGAGAGTTGGACGAAGAAGGCCGTCCTCGGCGTCGGCGCCGTCGTCGCGGCGGCCGCAAACGCGGCCGGCGGTCGGAACGCGGCGAGAACGAGGGGGCGGCCGTCTCCGAGCCGAGACTGGATCGAGATCGCGATGCGGACCCGGACGACGAAGACGACGCCGACCATCACGGCGATGGGCCATCGTCCGGCTCGACTGAGCAAGACGAGCACGGCGAGCACGAGGACCACGATCATGACGGGGACATGAAGCCCAACCATCGCGGAATTCCCAGTTGGGAAGAAGCGATCGGCATGATCGTGGCAACCAACATGGAAGCCCGCAGCAAAAACCCGAACGCCGGCGGCTCGCCGCGCGGGCGGGGCGGACGCGGGCGCGGCGGACGCCGCCGGCCGCCAGGGCGTTGAGATCGCCAATCGATCGTGACGTAAAAACTCCTTGGGAAATGGTCGTGCCTTATCGCCTGCTGGCTTGGCTGTCGTTGGTCGCACTCGTCGGTTGCCAGCCTGCCGCCAACGAACCCTCGCCGGCCGTCGTGAAAGGCGGCAGGAAAACATACCGCATCGCGGTCATCCCCAAGGGAACGACCCACGAATTCTGGAAGTCGGTGCATGCCGGCGCCGAACAGGCAGCGGCAGAAGCGGGCAACGTCGAGATTCTTTGGAAAGGCCCGCTGCTCGAGCAAGACCGCGACAAGCAAATCAGCGTGGTCGAGGATTTCATCACGAGCGAGGTCGATGGCATTTGCCTCGCGCCGGTCGATTCTCAATCGCTGATCACTCCCGTCGAACACGCCAAAGATGCCGGCATTCCGACCGTGATCTTCGATAGCGCGCTCGACGACGAGTCGATCATCGTCAGCTACGTCGCCACCGACAACCGCCGCGGCGGCGAGTTGGCCGCGCAAACGCTTGGCGAAAGCCTGAATGGCCAAGGCGACGTCGTGCTGCTGCGCTACAATCCAGGCAGCGAAAGCACCTTGCAACGGGAAGAAGGCTTTTTGGAAACGCTCGCCAAGGAGTTTCCGAAAATCAACATCTTGTCGTCGAACCAGTATGCCGGCACGACCGTCGAAGAAGCCTTGCGGGTCGCCCAGCAAGTACTGATCAAGTACGAGGACGAATTGGACGGCATCTTCGCCGTCTGCGAGTTGAACAACACCGGCGTGCTTGGCGCCTTGAGAAACGAAGGCGTGGCCGGCAAGGTGAAGTTCGTCGCCTTCGATCCCAATCCGCCGCTGATCGACGCCATGGCCGAGGGTCAACTCGCCGGCATCGTGCTGCAAGACCCGGTCAAGATGGGCTACTTATCGGTCAAGACGCTCGTTGACCATCTCAACGGCAAGCAAGTCGAGAAGCGAATACCGACTGGCGAATTCGTGGCGACGCCCAAGAACATGCACGAGCCGGAGATGGAAAAGCTGCTGCATCCGAAACAATTCGGCGAATAGCAAGGGAGCGACGGGCAGGGATATTCCCTCTCCCTTTGGGAGAGGGTCAGGGTGAGGGAGAACCTCGCAGGATCCTTTACGCTGACTCATCCGGCAAGGGAAACAGATCACCGCCCCACCCTCACCCCGGCCCTCTCCCAGAGGGAGAGGGAGAATGATGCGCCCATGAGCCCCCCGCTGCTCTCCATGCAATGCATCAGCAAGCGGTTCGGCGCGACGCAAGCGCTGGGCGACGTGAACTTGGAAGTCGCCCGCGGCGAGGTGCTGGCTCTGATCGGCGAAAATGGCGCCGGCAAGAGCACGCTGATGAAGGTGCTCAGCGGCGCCCACTCGCCCGACGCCGGGCGCATGGAATTGGCAGGGCGAGCGTATGCGCCCGGCGGCCCTCACCAGGCGCGGCTCGCCGGCGTGGCGATGATCTACCAGGAACTGACGCTGGCGGCGGATCTGGGCGCCGAAGACAACGTGATGCTCGGCCAGGAGCAAAGCCGCTGGGGCTGGCTGGCCCGCGGCGAACAGCGGCGCCGCGTGCGCGAGGCGCTTGGCGTGCTCGGGCACTCCGATCTGCCGCTCGATCTGCCGGTGCGGCGACTCTCGGTCGGCTTGCAGCAAGTCGTCGAAATCGCCAGGGCGCTCGTGGCCGACGCCAAATTGATCGTTTTCGACGAGCCGACCAGCTCGCTCTCGCAGCACGACGCCGAGCGGCTATTCGCCGTCATCGGCCGGCTGAAAGCTTCCGGC
>DATNEC010000378.1:0-2244 GCA_035606815.1 Pirellulales bacterium | reverse complement strand
GCGCTGCTGCGAGTCGGAGTCGAGGAAGCCAGTTTGCGTGTATCCGCCGTTTGCGTGAAAACCGTCAGGCACGAGATTGTGCCGTTTCACGAACTCCTCGAATTCCTCTTGGGTCACCTGCACGAAGCCTCGCTCTTGCTTGTTGATCTTGTCGAGCAAGAACGCTTCGTTGGCCGCCATGAGATCCGTCAGGTCGATTGGCTGCGATTTGGCGAGTTCGAGCTGATCGTCAACGCGCTGAAGATGCAATTGCCTTGCCTCGTCGCGTTTGCCTTGGGCGAGCAGCTTTTTGATCCGGTCCGTGTGTTCCATCGTATGGAATCTCCGCGTTGTGAAAGACTGCCGGGCTTCGACGTTTTGCGACGGCGGCACGTTACCTCCAGAGTAGTGAGGGAACGCCCGTGCGGCTGTTCTGAGTTGCTGGACAGCCGTGTGATGCTGTTAAGACGCGACCGATACGCTGAACCGAAGGCAAACGTCTTCCGACTCAGCAGGATCGAAGTCGAGAAAAGTAGAGCCTTCAATGGCGATCTTTTCGGACGACGATCCGCAATCGGCCGCGTCTGTTTTTTTGCGCCACGGCTCAGTTCTGCTGCGGATCGCGCCGCACTTTACGGGTCGGCTTGACGGCGATGCCCGTGGTCCGCTGGTAGATGCCCGGCTCGTTGGCTGACAGACAGCGTCCGCTGGCCCACGTCCGCAGCCGTTCGACCGATTCGGCCGAAGTGCGAGCGACCGGCACGACGTTTTGGGCCGCTTCGACGAGCGGCACGCCGAGCAGCGCCGCGAGGCGGCAACAGGACCGAATTTCGGCGCCCGTGAAGTCGGCGTCGACCGGCTTGGGCTGGCTGGCGTCGAGACCGAACCGCTCGATGTACAGACGCCAGATCGCCCGCCGCTCTTGAATGCACGGCAAATCGACGAAGAACACGCCGTCGAACCGCTCGGCTCTCGAAAACTCCGGCGGCAGCTTCGAGACGTCGTTGGCCGTGCAGACCACGAATACGTCGCTTTCATGGTCGTTGAGCCAGGTCAGCAAGCTGCCGAACATTCTGGCCGACACGCCCGAGTCGCTCTGACCGCTGGAAGCCGCGCCGCTGAGACCTTTTTCCACTTCGTCAAGAAAGAGCACGCAAGGCGCCATCGCATCGGCGATCCGCAGCGCTTGCCGCGTTTGCGACTCGGTCTGGCCGACGAGCGAGCCCATCAGCGAACCAACGTCCAGCACCAGGGTCGGCCGGCCCGTTTCGTTGCCGAGCGCTTTGCAGAACGCACTCTTGCCGCAGCCCGGCGGCGATAACAACAACACGCCTCGCGGACGGACGAGCGGGTTGTTCTGGCCTTGGCGCCGCATGGCCCGCAAGCAAAAACCTTTGAGCGAGTCGAGGCCGCCCAGGCCGGCGAACGATTCCTGACCGCGGTACAGCGTCAAGAAACCGCTTTTCTTTAGCATCTGGCTCTTGAGTTCCCAGATCGTCTCGGGCTGGAGGCGGTTGTTCCGCGTAATCGAGAGGCTGAACGCGCCTTCGGCCTCGAATCGCGTCAATCCGGCCGCCGCGTCGAGCACGGCCGTCAGGGCGTCTCCCTCGGGCAGTTCGCCTTCCTCCGTGGCGATCCCGCGGGCGATTTCTTCGAGCTGCCCACGGCCCGGCAGTTCGTGCTCGATCACGACAAATTGCTTTTCCAGCTCGATCGGGATCTGGACCAGCGGCGAAAGAATCACCACGAAGGTACGGTTCTGCTTGCCCGCGGCGATCTGCTGGGCGAGAGCTTGCACGATCTCGGCGGATTGCAGGAACCGATGGAAATTAACCAACACCAATAGCGCCGAACCGTCGGAACTGGCCATGGCGCCGAGCGAACGGATGGCGGCCAGCGGATCGGCGCCGCCGCCCGAATCCGCTTGGCCCCCTTCGATGCCGGCCACGTTCAATCCGCGGTCGAGATCCCAGGTCGCGAGTCGCCAGTTTTCCTGACGGCAGAGGCCGGCGATGTCGGCCAAGGCGTCTTGGTGTTCATGACTTTCGATCCAGACGCCCGTGAAACAAGCGCGGACCATCTCCGACAAACGCTCGGCGAGCGTCATGAATAAACTCCTTGAAAGGAAGTGAAATGATTGGCGCCGGGCGTCACTCGGAACCTGCGGCCGGTTTCGCCATAGAAAGCGACTCAGTCTTGTTCGGGCCGCGGGAGCTTGCGTTCGAGCCGCGCGACGCGAGCTTGGGATTTCTCCATCGCGTGGAA
>DATNEC010000375.1:0-5422 GCA_035606815.1 Pirellulales bacterium | reverse complement strand
GACCGGCCCCAATCGCGACCATCTTCAGCACGACTCGAACCAAACCCAGATCGGCATCGCGTACCCCAGCGTGGCCTATCGCGACGCGGACTATTACCAGGCCTCGGCCGCCATCGGCGTTCTGAGCGGCGGCATGAGCTCGCGGCTGTTCACCGAAGTCCGCGAAAAACGCGGACTGTGCTACACGGTCTACGCCACCCACAGCACGCTGCTCGATCGCGGCAGCGTATTTTGCTACGCCGGCACCAGCGCCGAGCGGGCCCAGGAAACGCTCGACGTGACGCTCGCGGAAGTCATTCGGCTCTCCGACGGCATCGAGCCGGGCGAGTTGGACCGGCTCAAGGCGCGGATCAAAAGCGGACTGATCATGCAGCAGGAATCGAGCTCGGCCCGCAGCGGCTCGCTGGTCCGCGATTGGTATTACCTGGGCCGCGTGCGGACGCTCGATGAGTTGGGCGCGATCGTCGAAGCGCTTTCGCCCGACAGCATCAACGCCTACCTGGCCAAGCATCGGCCAGGCGATTTCACGATCGTCACGCTCGGTCCCAAGCCTTTGGAGACGCCTCATGGAATTTCGTGAACACGTGCTGCCGAACGGGCTGGAGGTCGTCGCCGAGTGCAACGACGAGGCCCGCTCGACGGCCTTGGGTTTCTTCGTCAAGACGGGCGCCCGCGACGAGAGCGATGAGATCTCGGGCGTGAGCCATTTCCTCGAGCACATGGTGTTCAAGGGCACCCCCACGCGCTCGGCCGAAGACGTGAATCGCGAGTTCGACGAAATGGGCGCCCACTACAACGCCTTCACCAGCGAAGAAAAGACCGTCTACTACGGCGCCGTGCTGCCCGAGTATCTGCGGCCGGCCTTGGCCCTGTGGGCCGACGTGATGCGGCCCTCGCTGCGCGAAGAGGATTTCACCACCGAGAAGAAGGTGATCATCGAAGAGATCCAGATGTACGCCGACCAACCGCCGTTCGGCGCCGACGACCACGCCCGGGCGGTCCACTTCGGCCGGCATCCGCTCGGCCACAGCGTGCTGGGGACCGTCGAGAGCATCACCAAGCTGCCGGTCGAGGCGATGCGCGAATATTTTCAGCGCCGCTACAGTCCTCGAAATATTGCGCTGGTCGCGGCGGGCAAGGTCGATTTCGACGACTTCGTGGCCGCGGCCGAGGAGTGCTGCGGGGCCTGGGCGCCGTTCGAAGCCGGGCGGAAGATCGAGCGCGCGGCGCCGCACGCGGGCTTCGAGTGTTTGCACAAGGAAAGCGCCACGCAAGAATACGGCCTTCAACTGGCCAACGGCCCTTCGGCTACCGACGACGACCGCTTCGCGGCCAAGCTGCTGGCCACGATTCTGGGAGACGATTCGGGCAGCCGGCTGTACTGGGAACTGGTCGATCCGGGCCTGGCCGAAAGCGCCACGCTCGGACACTACGACTATCAGGGAACCGGTCTCTACATGACGTATCTGAGTTGCGACCCGGAATTCGCCGCCGAGAATCTCCAGCGCGTGCTCGACATCTACCGCCGCGCCGAGCAGGAAGGCGTCGCTGCGGCCGAACTGGAGCAGGCCAAGAACAAGATCAACTCGCGCGTCGTGCTTTCGAGCGAGCGCCCGCGCGGGCGGCTGTTCAATCTCGGCTCGAACTGGACCCATCGCCGCGAATATCGCTCCGTGAAAGACGATCTCGATTCGGTCGACGCCGTAACGCTCGACCAACTCGCCGCGGTATTGAAGAAGTACCCGCTGTCGCAGTGTACGACGGTGGCGATCGGGCCGCTGAAGACGGTGAAGGCGCCGAAATAGGCGAGTGGCGGTTGGTTGGGAATTGCCCATCACCGGCGAGCCGGAGACGCCGCCTCGCCCCCTCTCCCTTTGGGAGAGGGGACTCGCCGCTAGCGCGCAATACTGGCCTCGGCGAGCGCCGTCGACTAGCTTGGGAACAAGCGGGGCGACCTTTGCGCGAGAAAGAGGCACAGCCATGTTCCAGGACCGACGATTTGCCGCCGCACGAGCGGTTGCTTCCGCGAGTTTTGTCCGCACGATGCGGCGAGCGGCATGGCTGGCCGCCGGTGCGGTCGCTGCCGTCTGCTTGGCCGCGCCTGCCCAGCAGCCGGCCCAACCTTCGCCCAATGTGCTCTCGGGTCATACGCAAGCGGTCAGCGCCGTGGCCCTGACGCCGAACGGAAAACTCGCCGCTACCAGCAGCTACGACAATACGCTCAAGCTCTGGGACGCGGTCACCAGCCGAGAGCTGCGAACGCTCGTCGGCCACCAGCAACAGGTCTTCGCGCTGGCCCTCAGCCGCGACGGGCTGAATATCGCTTCCGGCTCGCGAGATAACACGATTCGGCTCTGGAGCATGATTCGCCCCGAGCCGATCTCGGCTTTGACCGGCCATGCAGACGAGGTCTCTTCGGTCGCCTTCAGCCCCGACGGCAATCTGATCGCCACGGCCAGCCTCGACCGCACGGCCAAGCTTTGGCAACGGCTCGACGGCAAGCTCGTGCGCTCGCTCGACGGTCATGGGGCGCCGTTGACGCGCGTGAGCTATCGCCGCGACAACCAGCAACTGGCCACGGCCGACGCGACGGGCACCATTCGGCTGTGGAACCCGGCCGACGGCGCCTTGCAGGGCGAGTTCAACGCGCCGGGCGGCGCGGTCGCCGGGTTGAGCTTCAACCCCAACAATCAATCGCTCGCCGCGACCAGCGCCGACGGCACGCTGCGCTGGTGGCAACTGCCGCCGCCTCCGCGGCTTGCGGTGCAACAAGCGGCGGAGGTCGCCGCCGTCGCCATCTCGAACGACGGCAATCTGATCGTCTCGGGCGCCGCCGATGGAGCGGTCAATCTATGGGGAGCGGCGGTGAACCCAATTCGCACGTTCGCCCCTTCGCCCGGACCAGTCGCGGCCGTCGCCTTGAGTCCCGATAATTCCACGGTGGCCGCCGGCAGCGCAGCCGGAACGATCCAGCTTTGGAACGCCGGCGACGGCGCCGACCGTTTCTCGCTCGCCGCACACGCGGGCGCCGTCAGCGGCTTGGCGTTTCATCCGAACGGCCAGCAACTCGCTTCCTCGGGGGCCGACGGCATGCTGCGCGTCTGGCAATTGCCGCTCGTCGCCTCGCGTCTGTTGACGAGTCATGGACAACCGATCCGCGCCGTCGCCGTCAGCCCCAACGGCCAATTGGCCGCCACGGCCAGCGCCGACAACACGGTGCGGGTCTGGAACCTCGGTAACAGCCAAACCGTCGCGACGCTTTCGGGGCACGGCGGCCCGGTCAACGCCGTCGCCTGGTCGGCCGACAGCGGCCGGTTGGCGACGGGCAGCGACGATAAGACGGCCCGCGTTTGGACGGCCGGCGATGGCAAGCAAGTCGCCCTTTGCATGGGGCACGCCTCCGAAGTGCGCGGCGTGGCGTTCAGCCCGGACGGCGGCCAGATCGTCACGGCCGGCGCCGACAATGCGCTCAAGCAATGGACCGCGGCCGACGGCAAAGAGGTCCGCTCGTTGGCCGGACACACCGGGCCGGTCGTCGCCGTCGCCGTGGCGGCGCCGACCTCGCGGATCGTGTCGGCTTCGGCCGACGGCAGCGTCCGGATCTGGAACCTGGCCGACGGCGCGGCGGTCGCGACGATCAATCACGGCGCCCCGGTGACGGCCCTCGCCGTCAGCCCCGACGGCGCGACAATCGTTTCGGCCGCCGCTGACAACAGCGTCAAGCTGTGGAAAGCAGCCGATGTCGCCGCGATTGGCGCCATCGCCGGCCACGCGGCCGCGGTCCATGGCCTGGCATTCAGCGCCAACGGGCAGCGAATCGCCAGCGCTTCGGCCGATGGCTGGCTACGAGTCTGGGATCTCGCGGGCCGAAACCTGCAATCGTTCGCCAACCCCGGCGTCGCCGCAAGCTCGGTCGCTTTCGCCCCCGACCAGAAGACGCTGGTCGCCGGCGCTGCCGATAACCAAGCCAGAATTCACCAGCTCGCCGTGGTGCAAGTCATCTCCGCGCACGCGGGCGGAGCCGGTGGCGTTTGTTGGTCGCCCAATGGCGCGCAGCTTCTTAGCGGCGGCGCCGACAAGGTCGTGCGACTGTTCAATGCGGCCGACGGCCAGCAGGCGCGCGAGCTTGCCGGCCACGCGGCGGCGATCACGAGCGTAACGATCACCAAAGACAGCGCGAAAGCCATTGCTGCGGCGGCCGACGGCGCCGTGCGAATCTGGTCGCTCGCCGCGCAACCGGGGACGAAAGAAGCCGAGCCGATGGTGCTGGCGCATCCCAAGCCGGTGCGCGGCGTTTCGGCCAGCGCCGACAATCTCAAGCTGGCCACGGCCTGCGACGACAATTTAGTTCGCGTTTGGGACTTGGCCGGCGGCGGCCTGCTCGAACAGTTCGCCGGCCACGCGGCGCCGGCCGCCTGCGTGGCCTTCGCCGGCAATAACAAAACGGTGGTCTCCTGCGGCGCCGACAAGACGCTGCGCACCTGGGGCGTTTCGGCCGTGCGCGTCGCCGCAGCGCATCCAGGCGCCGCCCGCGAATTGGCCTACACGCCCGACGGCTCGCTGATCGCCACCGCCGGCGACGACAAACTCGTGAAGCTTTGGGACGCCAACGGCAAGCAGGTTCGCCAGTTCGAAGGCGCCCAAGCGCCGCTCGCCGCGGTCGCCATTCGCGCCGATTCGCAGCAAATCGCCGCGGGGGGCGCCGATCAGAAGGTCTATGTCTGGCAACTGGGCGATGCCAAGCTGCTGCGGACCATCGAAACGCCGGCCGCCATTCAGGCAGTCGCCTTCAGCACGGACAATCAGCAACTGGCCGCCGCTGGCGCCGACAATCACCTGCGCGTCTTCAATCCGGCCGACGGCAAGCCCTTGGAGGACTTTATCGGCGTGGCGCCCGTGACCTCGGTGGCGTTCGCTCCCGACGGGCAAACGCTCGCCAGCGGGGGCGGTAACCATACAGCCAAGCTCTGGTCGCACACGTCGGCCGCGCCGGTGAAAAACTTCGGCGGCCACGCGGCGCAGATTTACGCCGTGGCTTTCAGCGCCGACGGGCAGACGATCGCCTCGGCCAGCGCCGACCAGACGATCCGCTTCTGGAATGTCGCGGCCGGCAATCAGGTCCGGCAGATCAACGGCCATCAGGGATCGGTCTACTGGATCGACTACAGCCCCGATGGCAACCTGCTGGTCTCCATCGGCGCCGACATGACGGCCCGGCTATGGGACGCGAACAACGGCAACGAGTTGAAACGTTTCCCTGGCGTTAACGCGCCGCTCTATAGCGCGGTTTTCAGTCCGAATGGGGCGACCGTGGCAGCGGGCGGGCTTGGCAAAATCATTTATCTGTGGGACGTCGGCTCGGGCCAGTTGAAGCTTTCGATCAGCGGCCACGCCGACCACATCTATCGCGTGGTCTTCAATC
>DATNEC010000373.1:0-7595 GCA_035606815.1 Pirellulales bacterium | reverse complement strand
CTGACCAAGGAGTACGACGAGAAAATGCTCGGGACGGTCGATTATTTGGCCCCCGAGCAGGCTTTGGACAGCCACCTGGTCGATCCTCGCGCCGATCTGTACAGCCTGGGCGGCACGCTTTATTTCGCGCTCACCGGCCATCCGCCGTTTCCCGACGGCTCGCTGGCCCAGCGCGTGGTGAAACACCAGAAAGAAGAACCCCGCCCGATTTCCGACGAGCGCCCCGACGTGCCGCGCGAGCTGATCGCCATCTGCAGCAAACTGATGGCCAAGTCGCCTTCGCAGCGCTATCAGACGGCCGACGAAGCCAGCCAGGCGTTGGCCGGTTGGCTGGCAAGCTATCGCGGTTCGCAGTCGACGCCGGGCCGGTTCGGCGCGCCGAGCCGGCCGAGTCCGCCGGCCCGTCCCACCGCTCCGAGTTCACCCGCCCCAAATTCGAAGTCCAACGGTGACGACGAAGAGTTTCGTTTCGCCCCCTTGGAAGAAGAGAAGGGCCGCCCCGCTCGCCTTGCCGCGTCGGAGAGCGGGGCAAGCGCCTCGCAGACCCAGACCGGCGCGGGCGCCTCGGGAACCAAAGTCGGGGCCTCGAACATCGCGCGCAAGCCTTCGGCCAGCGGCTTAGGGGCGGCGCCAGGCCAGACCGAAACATCCGCCGCCGAGATCGGCCTGGCGGGCGATCCGTCGGCAAGCAAGACGGCGGCCAACAAGCCGGGACCGCAAGAGAGCAAAGTCGCGGCGTCGCAAAGCAAACTGGGCGCCTCGCAAAGCAAGCTGGGCGCATCGGGCAGCAAGCTGAGCGCGGCGAGCCAGTCCGCCGCTTCGAAAAGCAAGATCGAAGCCGCGGTGCCGAAGCCCGGCGCGGCGGCGAGTCAGGTTCCGGCCTCGGCCAAACCCGCGCCTCCGGCCGCCGCGACGGCAAAGCCAGCCGCGAAAAACAATGTCGCGGGGCCTCCGAAGCCGCCGATGGCCGAGCCGACGATCGATTCAGCCTCGCCGCTTTTGTCAGGGCCTTTGGACGACTTGTTGGCGATGGCGAATCTTCCGACCACGGAGACCCCTCTGCAGCCCCTCGGCGCGCCGTCGGCGCTCGGCGCCGCCAAGAAGTCCGCGGCGAAAAAAGGGCCCTCCTATTGGGACTCGACTTGGTTTCTGATCGGGTTCGGCACGCTGCTGGCGCTGCTGCTGGTCGGCGCCGTCGCTCTCTATCGCTGGCTCTTCGTCTAAGTCGCCGGCGGCGTCGCAAGTCATTGTGGCGTCCCGCTCTCGAAAGTTTCCCAGTGGCCGCTTGGCCGGCCGCTTCCTATACTTCTCTCGAACGGGGAGGACGATGGACGGGCTGCGTCTGGTCTCCGGTTTTCCGACCCTGCCGAGTTGCCAAGGAACCTCGATGCATCTTTCCAAGCGCGTGCTTTGGCTCGTCGCCCGGCAAGCGACCGGCTGGATCTTGATCGGCCTCGGCATTGCCGGGCTGCTGCTGCCCATTCTGCCGGGTTGGCTGCTGATCGGTTGGGGCGTGATTACCTTGGCCCCGGATGTGCCTTTCTTCCGGCGCCTATTGGACCGCGTAGAGCTCAGAGTCCCGCAGTTGAAAGCGGTGATTCAGAGAATGCGGGCCGCCGAGCGCCGCAATGGTCCCTCTCCGCCCAACTAGCCCGGCTTTCACTCTCCGGTCGCTTCGCCGAGAACCTTGCGGTAAGCCTGCCGCGCGACCTCAAAGGCTTTTTCCGCGGCGTCTCGCTCGGCGCCTTCGCGAATGGCGGGCGACTTGTGACGCCAGCAAACATCGACGGCGTCGAGGCACCACTGGGCGCTCTTCTTGCTCGCCCGGATCGGCTGGTCGTCGACTTCGACGAACACCGGATTGGTGTGCGAACTGGGAAAGATCCGCAGCGCAACCCAGCAGGATTTTTCCGGGGCGAAGTCGAATTCCAGTTCTTCGAGGCGGCCATCGGCGTCCATCTCCTTGGTGTCGATCGATTCGCCGTTGACGATCAACTCGACTGGGACTCTTCGCGTCTTGGCGATGCGCGCCCGCTCGACGTGCCAATAGGGCTTTTGATCGAGGGGCTTCGAGCGGATGTCTTCGCGCGGCTGCTCTTCGAGCATCGCCGCGGCCTTGACGCTCGCCACAAGCTTCTGTCCGGACTTGATCTTCATGAAGCTCGCCCGGCCGCCTGCGCCTTTTTCGCCGACGCCCAATTCCTCGTCGCCGGCGCGAATCTTGAAATCGATCAGGTGCGAAAGCCCGTCGCAGCAATAACTGCGACCGTCGCGAATGCCGTAGGCCCACTGGTCGTAATCGAGCGGCCCGTCGCCGGGGTTCAACTTGACGTAGGCCCGGCCCAGTCCGACGCGCTCTCCGTAGATGCACGGAAAGTCGGTCTCGCCGCTGATCCGCGCCGTGTAACCGCAGTTGAGCGTTTGATACCAGATGTTCAACTCCCAGACGATCGGCGTATCGACGGCCGAGATGAAATCGCACACGCCATGCACGACGTCGACGATGTACTCGTTGGCGCCGATCCCGTCGAACTTCGGCATCTCGTGGTTCGGCAGAGTCGTCGAAGCGACTTGCAGTCCCCAGCCGCTGTGCGAGAAGCCGACGATGCCGCCTTGCTCCTTGCCCCACGCCAGCACCGGCAGATCCCAGCTCGGCCAATCTTCGATCTTCGACGTGCCGGGATAGTCGTCTTCTTTCAGCCGCAACAGGCACAAGTGGCCGCAGTGCGAACTGGGAAAGCCCGAGACTTCGACGTCGTAGCGCATCAGATTCTGCGGCTTGGACAGCCGATGGACCTCGCCCTCGAAAAACTTCTTTTGGAAGTACCAGCAGGGGCCCCACGACAAGACGCAGCCGACGTTGAGGTCTTCGCCGATGATATGCCGCACCATGTCTTCGGGGCCGACCCCTTCGGTGGGCGCCTCGTAATGGGCGCAGCCGGCGCCGTGGACGTGATGGTCGCCCGAGTACCAGCCCATGTCGGCCAGCTTGATCCACCGCGCCAGGCGGAAGTTTTCCTCGTGCGTCTCGGCGGCGGGCACTTGAATCATCCGCTTCAAGATGCGGTACTCGGGCCCGCGCGTGTAGGTGGCTTCGTAAATGCCCGGCGGCAGCAGCACCGACTCGCCGCTGGCGCGATAGACCTGGTCGTGAAAGAACAAATCGGGCGCCAGCCGCTTCACGCGCGAGGGGTAAACGCGGCCTTGAGCGTCCTTGAAAACGAATTGGCCGATCGTCGGCTGGCCGTCGTCGTCGAGCACGTTGAGCACGACCTTGACCGCCGCTTCGGCGAAGAACAGCAGATTGACCTCATTGCGAAAGCCGAGATCCTGCGTCCCCTGGCCGACGTCGAACATCAGCTTCGCCTCGCGCTTGTCCCGGTCGCGGCTGAAGAGCTGGATGATGCGATATTCCAACGCCAATCCCGAAAGCTCTTTGTTCAACGGCTGCTGGTCGTAGAGACTGACTTCCAGCCAACGATTCTCGACCTCTTGCTTGCTGATCGCGGCGGCGGCGTTCGGCTTGCCGGAAGACCGCTTGTAGACCGCCTCGGAGTTCGGGCTGCTGACCCTCAGCGGCGCCGTCACGCCGGCTTCGTTATGCACCTTGACCAAAAACACGCGCCAGCCCTGCTCGACCAGCTTGCGCGGCGCCGGCCCTTGGACGACCTTCACGCGGCTTTCGGGGTTGATGTTGACTCCGACCAGGCACAAGGGATCGAGCGCGGCCTGGACTTGTTCGACGCTATCCGCGGAATCGGGGGCTTTAAGCGCTTTTTCGAGCGCCGCCTTTTGGTCGGCCGGCAACGGATTGCCCAATAAATCGAGCGCTTGCACGACGCGGGCCACCTGCGCCTTGAGCGGCTGCGGCTCGACGCCGCGCACGATCGGCAGTTCGTCCGCGGCTTCGGCGACCGAGACGTTCGAGACGCTCGCCAAACAGATTCCGAGCAAAAGACAATGTTGAAGTCGCAAGCTTGAGGCGCCGAGCATGGATCGTTTTCTCCCTGGCCAGGATGATCGCGGGCCGCGCGATTCCATCCAAAAGCATACCGGGCCGCGCGGCGCGGGGCCACGAAAAAACGGAGGAATGCGAAGACGCCGGCTACTTCGACTTGCTGACGCTCTCGGCCGCGGGCGCGCGGTTGAGCGCCGCGAGTTTGCGACGAACGTCGGCTTTCAACTCGCCCGACGCGCGGCGCTCGGCCATTTGATACAGCACCTTGACGACTTGGAGCTTGCCGCGGGCTTTGGCGCGCTCGGCCTGCCGCAAATAATCCAAGACCTGCTTTTGGTCCGCGGCCGCATCCGCGCCGCGCAGTCGGCGGGCTTCGGCGACGCTGCCCGGCGGCGCCGATTCCGCGGAACTGCGCTCGGGCGCATCCGCGTCGCGGGCCGATTTCGAACTGCCGTAAGACTTCCTGGCTTGGCCGAGCAACTGCTTGTCCATGGCGTCGAAGTCGTAGATCCTCACATGCACGGTCGCTCGCGAGACGCTCGATTGCCGACCGAAGGTCCACGAGCGCGGGCCAAAGCTGGGCCCGAAGGCCGTCGAGCCCCTGCTCGAACTCCCCGAGCCGCCCAACGACATGCTGCCGCGATCGGGCGCCGCAACCGTCGTATCGACGCTGAAGTACGAAAACGAAGGAAGCTGGATCGTCGAGGCCTGCTGGGCCATGACCGGTCCCGCATCCCACATGATGCACGCCGCGGCCAGCCCGAAGATTCGCTTCGTCATGGTCGACGCTTCCTTTCCAAAAGCCCTCAGCGGTTGTTTCCTCGATCGGGCTCGGCCAACGCACTCCGCGACGGCCTGCCCTTGCCGAGGTCACAGCAATTCTCGCACCGGCTCCCGATCGTCGAGCACGTACATCGGCCGGCCGTTGTTGTCGGGGATCGTCACGGACGGGTCGATCCCCAAATGGCGATAAAGATTCGCCATGATGTTGCTCGGCGTGTAGGGAGCGCCTTTCGACCGTGCGGCCTGGGCGTCGGTTTCGCCGATCGCCTGACCGACGCGGAACCCGCCGCCGGCGACGACCGCAGCGCCGGCTTCGGGCCAGTGATCGCGGCCGGCGATGCGCGAGATGCGCGGCGCTCGGCCGAATTCGCCCCACATCACCACCGCCACGTCGTTCTGCAACCCGCGCTCGTAGAGATCGCCGATCAAAGCGTGCATCCCGGCGTCGATCTCGGGCAACTGATCGCGCATATCGCGAAAATTGTGTTCGTGCGTGTCCCAATCGCCGACTTTCAACGAAACCACCGGCACTCCGGCCTCGACCAGGCGGCGGGCCATCAAGAAGCTTTGCCAGAAACGGCCGTAGCGTTGGCGCGTCGCTTCCGATTCCCGCTTCAGGTCGAACGCCTCGCGGGCTTTCGCCGTCGCAATCATCTCCACCGCCTGCGCGGTAAAATCGTCGAGCCCGGCGAACGTCCGGCCGTCGTCAAGCTTTCGGCGCCAGGCATCGAGCCGGCCGAGCAATTGCGTCCGGTCGTCGAGCCGTCCGAGGGTCATGCCTCGGCCGAGCCGCAAGTTCTCCAGGCCTTCGCCCTTGGGGATGAACGGGCGATGCGAGGGACCGAGGTAGGTCGCGCTATCGAAACTCGGCGCGAAGCTGCTGACGTAAGGCGGCAGGCCGTCCGGGCGCCGCTTGAGATAGCTGACGATGGAGCCGAATGTCGGGCGTTTGCCGCGGTCGGGAAAACCGGTCAGGATATAGTGCGGCGTGTGATCGCCCAGATCGTTCGACTTGATGCCGCGCACGATCGCCAGTTTGTCCATCATCCGGGCGTGCAGCGGAAGGTGCTCGCAGACCTGAATGCCGGGGACGTTCGTCGAGATCGGACGGAACTCGCCGCGAATCTCCGGCGGCGCGGCGGGCTTCATGTCGTAGCTGTCGATGTGCGACGGCCCGCCTCGCAGCCAGATCATGATCACCGATTTGCCGGCATGGGACGGACCTAGGGTCCGTCGCCCAGTCGCCGCGTCCTCCGTCCTAACGCCCGGCGCCGCGCTCGCCCGCAGCCGCAGTACGTCGGCCAATGTCAAGCCGCCGAGCGCCAACGCGCCGGCTTGCAGCACGTCTCGCCGTGAAATCCGCCCGCCGCACGACCGTTTCGGCCCGAGGAGCGTCAGCATCGTTCCGCCTCCTTGAGAGTCGCCTGGGGAAGCTGCTGGCCGAATTAGACCATTTCGGACGAATTGCGGCAATGAAAACTTGCGCCGATGGGATGTCCAAGGCTTGCGATTCAGGCGCTCTCACTCGGCTTATCTCGCGGCGCTTCGCGGTCCAGCGAAGGCGCCTGCCCGAATCCATAGGGGCAATGCCGGCAGCCGCTGCCGCAGCAATAGCCGCGCTCGCGATGATACTTCTCCGTGAAGACGCAACGGCCCGCCGCGTCGAGATAGTAGTCGATTCCATGCACGAGCGGGCGAGGGCGCATGGGAGGCCTAAAAAAGCTTGAAAAAAACCCGCACGCCGGCCGTCCGGATGGCTGCCGGCGTGCGGGCGGGTTCATGCCTATGCGTCAAGTTGCATTGGGACGATCGCTCATCGCGAGCGATAGGCGTAGACGCTTTGATCGCTCAGGTAGCCGATATGCACTTGGCCGCGGAGCGTGTTGGCGGCGGCGTCGTAGCTGGCCGGCGAAGCGACGTAGACTTCGCTTTTGGCTTCGACGTGGCCGTCGAGATAGGCCGTGTTCGCGACCGCTCCGTTGTGGCGGAAATGCGTGCCCGGCTCGGCGAACGAATCTTGCGGTCCGGTCAGATAAAAGTTCTCGGTGGCTTTCAAGACCGGATCGCCCGACCAGGGCAGTTGGATGCGCCCCGCGTCGGACATCGTGATCGTCTGGCTGGTGGAGGCGAAATCGCGCAGCTTGGTGGTGATCTGCTGAGGCGGATTGGGCCAGTTGGAGTAATCGACGTTGCCCATGTTCAAGTTGTAGCCATACCCGCCGTTCTCGCCGCTGTAGATCAGCACGAGTTCGCTGGATAGGCTCGGGCAGGCGAACACTCGGGCGTTGTTCTCCAGAAACGCCGACAACATGCCTTGCTGCGGCACGACCAGGTTGGTGTTGTAGTCGATCGCGCCGAACCAGGCGATTTGGATGTTCGTCGACGAAATCAGGTAGGCCGGCGGGATCACGCCGACCGAATCGTGATACATCTGCACGGCCAAGGCGTTTTGCTTGAGATTGTTGGCGCATTGAGACCGCCGCGCCGCCTCGCGCGCGGCTTGCACGGCCGGCAGCAACAGCGCGATCAACACGCCGATGATCGCGATGACCACCAACAATTCGACCAAGGTAAAGCCGCGGCGAGCGCAGCACGAACGGGGGCGCAACGGCGCCGAACGCTTACGGTGCATGACAATTCCTCGTCGTCCTTCTTCGCGCTAGAAACCGAGCGCGATTGAAAAACTACGGCCCGTCCGAGGAACCGATGGTTGCAGCGAGTCTTCCAACGGCGTTGCCGAAAAAACGGCCCGCGGAGCGCAGGCGGGCCAAGGCGAGCAAACGCCAAAGCCCGAACGCCACTCGCGGCGAAGCGCAACGAGAAAGCCAGCTTGCAACGTCTTTGTCCACGAAAG
>DATNEC010000370.1:0-4662 GCA_035606815.1 Pirellulales bacterium | reverse complement strand
AGCCAATGCCGCCTGGACGGCAAATTCGCTCGCCTCGTCGAAACCGGCGGCCGGTACGAAAAACCGGCCGTTCGGCTGCGTGAACAGGCAGTCGACGGCAAGCTGAAAGCCGCTCGGCAGATCGGCGGCCAGCTCAGGCGCGGGCCGCCAAATATACCGTGGACCTTGAACCTGGAATGGCTGACCTGGCTGCAATCGAACCCTCGCCGAGATTTCCGGCGGCATTGTCAAAGTCAGCGAGCCCCAACGCGATCCAGCGTCCGTAACGATCTTCACGTCCATGCGAGACCCTTCTGAAGGATTGCCCCTGCCTCACAAAATCAGCACAAGAACGAAGGAGGCGAAAATGCCCGAAGCGCAAAACGAAGGCCGCCAGCCAGTTACGGCGACGGCCTGCATTCCGAGCGGAGAGGACAGGATTCGAACCTGCGGACCAGTTACCCGGTCACGGGTTTAGCAAACCCGCGCTTTCGACCACTCAGCCACCTCTCCGGAAGTTATCGGATTATTCTATCCGCAGTGCGGACGACATCGAGTCTAAAATTCTATGAATTCCCCGCTCGTCTGCAAGAGATCTTTGATAGACGGCCAACCGCCTAATCTCCCAGGGCCGATGGTGCTTTGCACCTTAGCGAAAGAAAAGAATGGCCAGCAAAAGGGGGGCGCCGGCATCGCGAAGGCGTTTTGCCGAGAGTCTTGCGAGTAACGACAGAGCGAGCAGAGCCAGGAAAATCGGCTGTATCCGAAGAAGTTCGCTGAAAATCGCGGATCGGTGGAGGCCGAATAGAGCGAAACCGGCAGGTAAGCTCTAGGAAAACATCGCTTTCGTTTCTGGCAAAACCCATCGCTTGACGGGCCGACTATACTGGGATGAGGGGCGATGCCGCATTCTGCATCGGATGCGAGGCGCACGGCCATCTCGGGAATCGCTCGAGCGGCCGTAACGGTTACGTAGCGGGCCAGCAAACCGCCTGCGGAGGCAATCGCTTACTTCGCGGTCTCGTCTTGAATCAGGTGTGGTCTTGAATTATTCGCGCAATGCAGCAAAGTCGATCCGACGTATCGAAAGCCATGCCGCGCATCGTTGAACTGCCGCCCGAAGCAGGTCTGCGTCAGGACGGCGCCAAGACCGGCGGTTGGTGGCGCGCCGATGAAGATCGCGACGGGCGCGCGATCTGCGAACTTTGCCCACGCGAGTGCGCCTTGCGGCCGGGCGATCGGGGATTTTGCTTCGTGCGCGAAAACCGCGACGGCGAGGTGGTGCTCTCGACGTACGGCCGCAGCACTGGGTTCTGCATCGACCCGATCGAAAAGAAGCCGCTCAACCATTTCTATCCGGGTACGAGCGTTCTGTCGTTCGGCACGGCGGGCTGCAATCTTGGCTGCAAGTTCTGCCAGAACTGGTCGATCTCGAAATCTCGCGAAATCGAACGACTCAGCGAAGCGGCGACTCCCGAAGCCATCGCCGCCGCCGCGCAGCGACTAGGCTCGAAGAGCGTGGCCTTTACCTACAACGATCCGGTCGTCTGGGCCGAATACGCCATCGATACGGCGCGGGCGTGCCGCGCGGCGGGCGTCAAGACGGTCGCCGTCACGGCGGGCTACATCAACCCGGCCGCGCGAGGACCGTTTTTCGAGTTCATGGACGCCGCCAACGTCGATTTGAAGGGCTTCAGCGAAGATTTCTACCGGCACGTAACGCTATCGCACCTTGAGCCGGTGCTCGACACGCTGCGCTGGTTGAAACGCGAAACCGACGTCTGGTTCGAAATTACGAATCTGGTGATTCCGCAAGCGAACGACTCGCCGGACGAAATCCGCGAGATGTGTCAATGGATTCTCGATGGGCTAGGCCCCGACGTGCCGATGCATTTTACGGCCTTCCATCCCGATTTTCGGATGACCGACCGTGGCCGCACTCCCGCGGAAACCTTGCTGGCCGCGCATGGAATCGCCCGTTCGCTCGGTTTGAACTATGTTTATGTGGGCAACGTCCACGCGCCGCGCGAGCAGAGCACGTTCTGTCCGCGGTGCGGGGCGCTGCTGATCGAACGCAACGGCTATGAACTTGGGACGTATGGCCTGGCCGGCGATCGGTGCCAGAGCTGCCAAACTCCGATCGCCGGCCGCTTTGATGCAAAGCCCGGCCAGTGGGGTTCGCGGCGGCAGAGCGTCCGCATCGCCGATTATGCGCCGCCGAAAGCCATTGCTGCGCTGCCCATCGTACATTCAACCGCCGCCGAACCGAGAGACTTCACGACTTTGCCGATGAACGCTTCTTCGCCGATCAGTTTGCCGACGGATCTTTCGCCCGACCAAGAACAGGCCGTTGTGCGAGCCGCCGGCCGCATCGTCGTTGCCGCGGCCCGCGGCCTCGAACCGCGCTCCGCGGACGACGACCTGGGGCCGCTTGCGGCGCTGCACGTCGGCGGAGCGTTCGTCACGCTCAAACGCCAGGGACGGCTGCGCAGTTGTTGCGGCGCCCACGGAGGGCCGCTGCCGATGGCGCAGGCGCTGATGCACGCCGCGGTGCGCGCGGCGAACGACGATCCGCGGTTCCCGCCGATTTCTCCCACGGAATTGGCCCACCTGGAAATCGAAGTTTCGCTGCTCGATCTCGCCCGCCCGGTGCTGGCCCAAGGCGCCGCCAAGCGCGACGCGGTCGTCGTCGGCAAGCATGGCTTGCAGATCGCACGCGGCGACGCGCGTGGCCTGTTGTTGCCCGTCGTGGCCGTGGAACATCGGCTCGACGCCGAGGCATTCCTGCAGCACGTGTGCCTGAAGGCGGGCTTGCCGCCCACGGCTTGGAAAGACGACGACGTCGCGCTGTCCACGTTCGAGGGCCGGGCCATCGGCGGGCGGTTGGCCGAGATCGTCGATCTTCCAGAGTCCGACGATCAAGTCTTGCCGATCGCGGCGGCCGAAGTGGCCGGCTTGGCCGATTTGGCGCTGGCGAACCTGCGGGCGATCGTCGCCGGCGCCACGCCCACCTTTTACGCCTTCGGCATGTTCGACGGCAACGTGAGCGGGCTGGCGGTGGTGCTGCGAGACGCGCGCGGGGGCGTCTGTCTGCAAGCCAGCAAGACTTCGCTGCGCCAAGGCATGCCCCTGCAAGCAACCTTGTTTCAACTGATCGAAGAGATGGCGAAATCGCTCGCGGCCGGCGGCATCGGCCCCAACCGGCTCGATGGCAGCCGCATCGAACTCGCGGCCCTGCACGACCCAGCCATGCATGGCACCCTCGCCGCACCCGATTTGCGCGGCTTCGCTGCGCCGCGTCGTGCGCTGTTGGTCCTCGAAGGAGCCAAGAGTTCGCTGGCCTTCGCTCCCACGCTGACCCCGGACGAATTGCTTGCGCGGGCGGGCGAGCACGTTTCGTTCGCGGAGCCAGAAGCCGCCTCGGTGTTCAGTCTGGCCGCCATCTCCAATGCGGCCGAGATCTTCGTCTCGCACGCTCCGCGACCGCAGCCCGGCACCGCGATTCGGCCAGCCGCGGTGGCGGGAAAGTTCTATCCGGCCGATCCAGTCGCCCTCGATTCGTTGGTGAGCGAACTGCTGTCCGGACCTTCATGCGAAGCCAAACCCTGGCGCGCGGCGATGGCGCCGCATGCGGGGCTGAGATACTCTGGACGCATCGCCGCCGAAACGCTGCGGCGCGTCGTAATCCCCGAGACCGTCATCGTCTTGGGGCCGAAGCACACGCCGCACGGAGTCGAATGGGCCGTTTCGCCCAGTTGTGCTTGGTCGATTCCCGGCGCAAGGATCGCCGCCGATCCCGAGTTGGCCGAGCGGCTGGTCGCGGCCATCCCCGGCTTGCAGTTCGATGCGGCCGCGCACGGCCAAGAACACGCCATCGAAGTCGAACTGCCCTTGCTGGCGCGGCTGGCGCCGCAGGCGCGGGTCGTGGGCATCGCCATTGGCGGCGGCAGCCTGGCTCGTTGCCGCCAATTCGCCGCAGGGCTGGCGCAATGTCTGCGGGCCGAGCGCGAGCAGCCTTTATTGCTCATCTCCAGCGACATGAATCATTTCGCCAACGACGAAGAGAACCGCCGGCTCGACGAGATCGCGCTGGCGGCGCTGGAAACGCTCGATCCCGAACGGCTGTACGAAACTGTCACTCGGCAGCACATCAGCATGTGCGGACTATTGCCGGCCGTGATCGTTTTGGAAACGCTGCGCCAGCTCGGCCAACTTCATCGCGCCGAACGGGTCGCTTACGGCACCAGCGCCGACGTCACCGGAGACCGGCGCCGCGTGGTCGGCTATGCTGGAATGCTGTTCGCTTAGGATCTCCTCCCATAGACGAATTGGCGATCGTGCTTATTCGTTGGTTGAAAGGTCGAGGTACTTCTCCAGAAACATCATCTCGACGGCCGTGATGTAGTCGCGGTTGTCTTTCTTGCCGAAGCCGTGGCCTTCGTTGTCGGCGTAGACAGTCCAAACCTGGCGACCCGCGGAGCGGACTTTGGCCGCGATTTGTTCGGCTTCGAAGAATGGCACCCGCGGATCGTTGCGACCGTGGGCCACAAGCAAGGCCGAACGGATCTTGCCGGCGCTCGACGAGGGATTGATGCGCTCGAAGACTTCGCGCATTTCGGGGTCGCGTTCGTCGCCATATTCGGCCCGCCTCAAGTCCTGGCGATAGGGGCTGGTGCGTTCGAG
>DATNEC010000315.1:0-2874 GCA_035606815.1 Pirellulales bacterium | reverse complement strand
GTCCGGCGCGCGGCGACCGTTCCATCCGGCAGAGCGTGGCAGTTCAGGCAGTTCACGCCCGTCTCGCGATGTTCTTCGCGGACTGCGATCGGCTCGCCGGGTTCCGCCAGTCCGCCGGCCGGCGCATGGCACGACTGACACTTGCGGTCGAAACCGAAATGCTGAAATGCGGCTTGCACCTGGTCGTCGCTCCACGCCCGCGAGTGGTAAGAAGCCTTCCATTCGGTCCACACCGCGGCATGGCACGCGCGGCAGTCTTTTTCATCGCTGGCCGGCGCGACGGAGGCCGTCGTCGCGTACGGCGGCGAAGTTCGTCCCAGGGCGATCAGCAGCGCCAGCGCCGAGCAACACAGCACTCCGCAGGCGAAACGAGCTTTCGTGAGCATGGGGCGGAAAACAGCGGGGTTGCTTTTTTCGTCGGTTCGAAGGCTAAGGGCCGGCCGATCCTGCGGGCGGTTTCGCGGGCAGCGGCGGCTCTTCTTGGGCGTCGTCGTTCTTGCCGGCTTTGGGGCTGGCGGGCGACCGAGAAGGTTGGCCGGCATCGCCGCCGGCGCCCGGCGCCTGGTTCTCCTTCGTTGGGTCGCTTGCTTCTGAAGGCTTGACGACGCCGACGGACGGACCGGCTTTCGAGGTCAACCCGCTCTCCAACGATGCAGCGCCGTAATACTCGGCGACCGACTGTTGGAACTTGGCCAGCCGTTCGAGCAGCGCCACGTACTTTTCGTGTTCCTGGCGATCGGCCTCGCCGTCGCGATCGGCCAACTGTTGCACCAGGCGGTCGACGTCCGACACCAGCCGCTCGTTGATTTTGAGCAGCTTGCCGGATGCCAGGAAATCTCCGGCCGATTGAACGGCGGAAAACGCCCGCTCGGCTTCCGGCAGTTGCGACTCCAAGCCCGGCAGGTCGACTTTGTTCCAGATCTCAAAGATGAACCGGCGGGCCTGCCGATGGGCCGGGTTTTTGATCTGCCAAGCGGCTTTGAGTTGGGCCAGCCGTTTTTCGACGGCGGGCTGCTCGGGCTGTTCGCCGAGCGCCAAGACGTATTTATCGATGGCTTGGTCGATGTCTCCGTTGCGCTCTTCCTGCGCGCCCAGTTCGATCAGCACGTTGGCCCGGCTCTGCGCGTCGTTGCGCTGAATGATCCGATCGAGATTCTCGGCCAAGGTCTCCAGGCCCGATTGTTGCAAGGCCAGCTCTTGCGACTCCTTTTCCAGCCAGGCTAGCGCCGTACTGGGCGCGAGCTTGAGTTGTTCCCACCGTTTTCGCAGCACGCGCTGGTTCTTCAACGCCGATGCGCTGTACTTTTCGCCGTAGGACAAAGCGTCGCGGGTCTCGCGCAGCGCCTCCTCGTAGCGTTTGTCGGCGTTGAGTCGATTGACCTCGCGAACGCGGTCGCTGAGGCCGGCTTGCAGCGCTTTGAGATCTTCGACCAGATACCCCGTCTGCCGTTCCAGGTCGTTGCGTTCGGCCGCCCCTTCGTCGATCGCCACCTGGCACGTCAGTTCGCACCAATCCGCCGTGATCGGCAGCGGCAATTGGATGCCGGGGCCGGCACCCTGCGAGATGCGCAGATACGCCAAATGTTCTAAGGGTCGCGAGACGACGACGTAGCCGCGAGCGTCGGGGTCGGCCAGCCGGCTGGCGTCGTCGATCACCTCGAATCCGCGATCGCTGGCGTAGACCGCGCAATTCTGCACGGGCGCGCCGCTGGCCTGGTCGACGAGCCGCAAGCGAAACCGCCCCGACTGCGTGTGCAACTTGCAAGCCTGAAACCCGACGACGCGAGCGCTTTGCAGCCAGGGATTGGGCAGGTTCGTAATCACGCGGGCCCACTTGCCGCCGCCGTTGGCGCCGTCGCCGCGCTCGACCCGCAGCACGGTGTAAGGCAACGCCACGCGCGCCAGCGAGCCGTCCGCTTGCTGCACGACCCAATACGGCTGCAAGATGCAGTCGTCGCCCAACCAAGCCGAAAGGCGCCGGCCTTTCTCGATTAGAGAACCGCGAAATTCGAGTTGCACTTTGTTCCGCTCGACCGTGGGCAGCACGAGGGCCACCGGGGCGAAGTCTTCCTGGATCGCCAGCGCAACGGCTTTGGCCACCCATTGCCGGTCGGGCGTCTCGCGCGAGCGAAGCGGCCCAAGCTGCTCGACGTCGCCGTCCAATTGGCGCCAGGCCAAACGATAGCCCGGGCTGCGAAAATCGAGATCGAACAGGAAAACCTTGTCGCACGGGCGCTCGCCGAACGTAAGATTCGCCGCAAACTCGTCCGGCCGCAGCGAAAACGCCTCCATGCCGGCGGCCCCCAGGCGTTCGATCAGCGGATGCTTGGTCGCCACCTCGACTTCCGCCAGCGGCCCGAACAGGTTGCGAGTCTGGTCGCGCACCTGCCGTTCGACGGAGTTCGCAAAAGCGGGCGTAAACGCCGCGTCGTCGGAGAAATGCAACGCGACCAGAATCCGGTACGGCTGATCGGCCCGCGAAGCCAACTCCGCCGCGCCGGCCGAAGACCAAGTCAATACAGCGGCGAGGAAGAGGTTCATTACACGCACACGTTATTGAAGTGATTGATCAAATTGCAAATTTCGACAGACACATCGGGGTATCGCGCGTTATTCGACCTTTAATTTTTGGCCCTTCCGCGGAACTCGTAGGTGGATTCAGGTTCTGGGGCGGGGCTGCAGTGCGTTTACAAGGCATGGCACGGCAAATGAATACTTATCCGTGGTACTCTTTTTCGCTTGGAGAAATCGGGGCGATCGAATTGCGACATTCAGTTGCCGTGTAATGCCTAATAAAACGCACGCCGCCATTTTACTTGTGGGTAGCTTCGATCACGAAAAAAATGTCGCCTTGCACCCGTGCCGCTGAGAAAA
>DATNEC010000273.1:0-16371 GCA_035606815.1 Pirellulales bacterium | reverse complement strand
GGGCTGCCTAACAGCAAAGATACCCCAAATTATATTCCAGAGCACCAAGAATCACTGCAAGCCTCCCAATTTATCCAAAATACCCAACAGTTAGGGGTTTAGGAAAGCGAGGAATCCGGCGATGTTGCTCCACCAGAGCGGGCTACTTGCTACAACTTGCGATTGAGGCCAGAATCCCGTTTGTCAGGGGCGCCCATCTGGCGAGAACATGGATTCCGGGCTGCCTGTGATCGCGGGCCTGAAATGGAGCCGCTCGGAGCACGGCAATTGTTGACAGCCGACGCGGCATGGCGCTGCGGCGTGCTCGGCGAGACCGAGTTCAGGGTGGAAGACGTGGTCTCGCAGTTCGCAAAGGTTGCTTGCGGAAAGCCACGGCGGGCGCCACGGACGGCCACGCGGGGCTGGACTTCCGTCGGCCGGTCCACCGCTTGGACCGGATTTTCAGCTTGGCGAGCGCGCCGGCGCGGCTGGCCGCTTTCGAGACTTAGAGCGGGCTATGGCGGACATTATCGTTGCTCGGGTTTTGAGTGAAATCAATGGCAAGCAAACGCCGCCGCTCGGCGGATCCTCAAAAGAAGATCTGGCCGGTCCCCCCGGTGCGGAAGTTGGACGCGGCCTGGCTGGAGGGCCGCGTCGCGGCGGGCTATTGGGAGGAATTCCCGAATCGCCGCCGCTATATGTGGTGGCTCGGCCAGCGACTGGGCTTCAAAAAAATCGACGATTGGTATCGCATCACGACGAACGATTTCAAAACCTATCGCGGCGCCGGGGTGCTGTACGCCTATTGGAACAGCTCGGCGATCGCCGCGGTCCAAGAGACGTTTCCCGACTACGACTGGAAGGAGTGGCTGTTTCGCCAGGCCCCGTTGCGGTTCTGGAGCGACCGCCGCAATCACCGTCGCTACATGGCCTGGCTGGCGAAGCAATTGAACATCCGCCGTCCGCAAGACTGGTATCGCGTTTCCAACGCCGACTTCGAAGCGCACAAAGGGGGCGCCTTCCTGTTGGAGTACAACAGTACGATCTCGGCCGCGATCATGGCCTACGCGCCTCGATACGACTGGAAGGAGTGGCTCTTCAGCGGCACGCCTAAGGGCTTTTGGGACTCGCGCCGCAACCGCCGACGCTATCTCGAATGGCTGGGCGCGCAGCTCGGCTATAAAAAGCCCGACGACTGGTACGCCATCACCCAGCACGACTTTTACGCCCATCGCGGGATTCAGTTTCTCAAGCTTTACAACAGTTCGCCGATGGCCGCGGTGAGAGAGTTGCTGCCGAAGCGCGCCTGGAAAGAATGGATGTTCGCCCGCGTTCCTGTCACGTTCTGGGACGACCCCCGAAATCGCCGGCGCTACCTGCGCTGGCTGGGGCAGCGACTGGGCTTCAAGAAACCCGCCGACTGGCAGCGGATCCGCCGGCGCCATTTCTTGGAAAACTGCGGCGGCGGGTTGCTGGCCCAATACGCCTCGTATGTGGATTTGCTGAAAGAATACCTGCCGCCGGGCAGCGCGGTGTTCTCGGAACAGCACTGAGCCGCGCGATCGCCGCGGCGACGCTAGCCTACCAGCTCGGCGAAAGCGCGCTTCGATTGCTCGAGCAGATCGCAGTAATTGGCGGCCTCGATGTCCTCGCCGATCAATTCGACGTCGTAGAAGCCGTCGTATCCGGCCCGCATCAACGCCGTCACGATCCCTTTGAGCGGGATCGCCCCCTCACCGAGGCGGCTGCGGTTTTGCTCGTCTCGGGGAGGCCGCTTGCAATCGCCCAGGTGAACCACGGCGATCCGATGCGCCACTTCGTTCAAGCGATCGACCACCTGGTGGTCTTGGCCCAGATGATAGGTGTCGAAAGCAAGTTTCAGTCGCGGACTGCCGACCATGTCCAACAGCGTCAGCGTGTCGTCGAGGCCCGTCAGGAAGGTCCAGTCGGCGGCGCAGCGCAGGTGCATGGGCTCCAGGGCCAGCGTGACTTGCAACTCGTCGGCCAACGGCGCCAATTCCAACAGCGCTTCTTTCACCAGCCGGCGGGCATGGTTGTGGGTGTGCCCGGCCCGGCCCCCGCTATAGACGATCAGGCAGCCGGCGCGCATCTGCGCCGCCAGCCGCACCGCCTCTTCGGCGTCGTCGATGCTCTCGCGTTGCGTGCGGCCGTCGCTGCCCGTGAAACCGCCCGCCCAAAGCAAATTGGAGACCTGCAAGCCGCTGTCGGCGAGCAGTTCGATGCCCTTATCTTCGCCGAAGTCCGACAGTTTTTGCCGCCACACCCCGATGCCGGGAATGCCCGCGTCGAGATACTGCGCCACGTCTTCTTCGAACGACCAGCGGTAGGTCGTCATTTCGTTCATCGATAGCTGGGCCATCCTTGAAGCGCTCCTGACTTGCTTTCGGGGCGGACCGCGCCCGCGCGTCTCCGCCGCCCAGGCAGGCGCCTAGTATGTGGAATCGGGCGGCGGCTGTAAAGCAACCCCTCTGCGGCAAGTCGGGCCGTCCATAAGACGCGCTATAACCGAGCTTCCGAAAATTCCGTCGATCGCAAGTCGACGCAACGAACCGACGGCAATGCGCCGGCGAGCCGCGGAAGAAACGAATCGACATAGCCAGCCGCGGCGGCGTCGGCAAGCGTCGAGCCGGGCGCGGGCGGCGCGGATTTGAGCAGCACCAGTTCGCCGGCGCCGACGGCTTGCGCGAAACGTGCGGCGATCGAGTCGCTCGTGACTTGCCAACTTGCCCGCAACGAATCGCCGGCGAGGCGCGGTTCCTCCTCGCGCAGAAAAATCCACGGATCAAGAATCGCCAAGTCGGTCGGCGGCGCCGAGAGCCACTGCGCCAGAGAACGGCACAATGCGGCCTCGGGCAAGAGCGCGGAGAGCAGCTCGGCATGGATCGTCATCGCGCGAATGCAAAGCCAATGCGAAACCGTTTCGCCGAGTTCGTGCAAGCGGTCGGCGTCGCGCACGACGTCGGCCATCTTTCCGCCGCCCGCCAGCAACACCGTCGGGGCGGCCGGCTGCCGTTCGAGCCAGCGGCGAAAACGCGCCGGCAGGTCGGGCAAATCGAACAGGCTGCCGCCGAGCTTCACGACGCGGCAATCAGAAGAACCATCGGCGCGGGGACTCATTCGCCGGCTTCCCGCGCTAAGACGGCCAGCGCGTGGGCCGGGGCCGCGAGCGACAACGCGGCGCCGAGTCGTTCGTTCAAGGAAATGACCTCGGCCGACGATTTCATGCGGTCCAAGAGCCGCCGCGCGAGAAATTCTCCTTGCCCCGATATCACGACGGCGCCGAGGGGTGCCGGCAACCGCCGCAATACGGCCTGCGCGGCGATCGCGATTTTTGCCAGTTGCGCTCGTGCGATGGCTGCCGCTGCGGCCTGGGCGTCGTCGTCGTCGAACATCGAGCGATCGGCGCAAATCGAACGCGCCAACCGATCGCGCGCGGCTGCCTTCGTCGCCGGCCGGCCGTCGGCCGTGTGACGGCTTTGCGGTTCTTCCGGCAAGTCGCCCGAAATCAAATAGGCGTCCCAAGTCGTGGCGAACAATTCATGCGCCGTGGGAACTTGCTTTCTTCGCCAGGGCAGCGCCGGGACGACCGCGCAAAGGGGACTGCGGACCATGCCCGTATAAACCAATTCGCCGGCGGCCAGACGCTCGGGGTCGGTGCTGCCGGCGGCGACCGGGCGACCATCGACTAGCGGAACCACGTCGCACGTCGTCGAACCGATGTCGATCAGCAAGGCGGGGCCTCGCGGGACGTATCGCCCGGCGAAACTCGCCAGGGCATGCCAGTTCGATGCGGCGGCCAAGAGCGGCTGCGCGAGCGCTTGTTCGGGCGAAGCGAGCGAGCCATCGGCGAGATAGACTTGAACGCGGCGACCTTCGGCGGCGGCGGCGACCGCCGACAGAATCGCCGCCACGCCTTCCGCCTTGGTCGCAAAGCAATCGGCCAGCTCGCCGGTCATCGTGACCGCGAGCCGATCGGCGGCCGGCGACTCGGCGATCAGCCGGCGCAGCGCCGCGGCGAGTTCGTCGGGCTGTTGCCACAGCGGAAAGAATTGCGATGCGGCAAAGCCCAGCCCGTCCGCCGCCTTCAGGTTCGCGCCGCCTATATCGAGCGCCAGCAAACGCGTCATGCTCGCAATCCTTTTCGCTTGGTTTTCAACCGCACTCGGCCGGCGGCGTCGAAGACCGCCGCGCGCGAAGCCTCCAGCGGCGCCCGCGGCAGGCGTCCTTCGGCAATATGCAACATGGCCTCGGCGAGATTGGCCCGGCAGGCGGCGCGAAGACCGATGTAAGACGTCGTCAATCGAGGATTGACTTCGATGACGACATCGCCGGCGCCATCCGGCGCGGCGCCTAGCGTCAGATCGATGCCCAGGTAGCCAAGTGCGCCGGGCAAAGCGCTGGCGGCCCGCTCCGCAAGCGCACGCGCTCGGATCGCCAGTTCGGCGGCCAACGGCAATGCTCCGCCAAGGTAGGTGAAGCGGCGATCGTCGCTCAAGCGCTGGCTGCACGGCGGCAAGGCCAGCCGCAGACCGCCAGGGCCGCAGAGAACCGCGACGCTCGCCGGCAGGCCCGGACAGAATCGCTCCAGCCGGCCTGGCCCCCGGAGCGGATCGAGCCGCGGTTCGTCAGGCGTCTCCAAATAGACGATGCCCTGCGAGCCGGCGCCGTCTCGCGGCTTCCAAATCGCCGGGTAAGAGATGTCCGCGGGCCAAGGCTGTCCGGCGTGAAACAGTCTGCCCGCCGGCGTCGCGACGCCGCGCGCGGCCAGGAACTCGGCGGTCGAATGCTTATCGCCGGCCAGTTCGACAAGCGCCGGCGATGGTCCAAGCAGCCGTCCGCCGACGGCCGCGGCGCGGCGGCAGCGATCGGCCAGCGCGCCGGCAGTCTCTGGCGCGATGAGCACCGTCCAATCGGCCTCGGCCGCCCAGCGGTCGAAGGCCGCGGCCTGCTCGACGGAATCGGCGACGTCTACGAGTCGGCGCGCAGCCGGCTTCCAAGGCGCCAACCGCCGATCGCGCAGGGCGACCACATCGACGCTCGGCAGCGCCGCAAAGTCCGCGATCAGCGCCGCGGCCATCGCTTTGCCTTCCGGCAGCAGGCTGGCCGGCGCGGCCCAAGGCGAAGCAGCGTTCAACAGGCCGCCGCCGGTGAGATGCTCGTAGACGAAAATGGTTGCCATCGGCGCCGGGTATTGCTTGACTCGCGCTTCGGAAGCCGCCAGTATAGGCAAACCATGCCGCTCCGGGCGCCCTTGCCCGGGGCGATTATCGCAACCCTCCGGCGACCGCGAGGAACCGATGCCAATCGACATCGCCTGTCCGCAGTGCCAGAAGATGCTGCGAGTTCCCGACGCCGCGGCCGGCAAGAAAGCGCGCTGCCCGGCCTGCCAGACGATTGTCGACGTGCCGATTGCGGCCGTCGAAGTCGTGGAGGAATCGCCGTTCGGAACGCACGCGGCGGATGCGGCGAACCCGTATCGGCCGCCGGCCGCGTTTCCGCCCGACCCCGGTCAACCGAAATCGCCGGGCGACGACGCGGTGCTCCGCTTGCTCGTGCCGGTGGGTCGCTCGCTGTGGGCGATCGCGGCCGGCTACCTGGGGCTGTTCTCGGTACTGTTCTGCCCGGCGCCGATTGCGGTCCTCGTCAGCCTGACGGCAATTTGGGATCTGCGACGCCATCCGGAAAAGCACGGCTGGGGCCGCGCCATCTTTGGCCTGGTGATGGGCCTGCTCGGATTGATCGGGCTGATGTTCGCCATCGTCCTCTCGGCGTCGAAGCGATAAGGGGGCTTCATCACGAGTTTGACTTCCACTTGGCCGGCGCCCGCCAAGCGGCCGGGTACATCCTTCGAGCCCTCCCCACCAAATTCATTCACGGCTCCGTCTCGGGCCGTTCGATCAACAGCGCCAGCTCGAACCGCGAATAGGGGGCGTCGGCCCGCACCACGCTTGTGGGCTTGATCCGCAGCTCGCTGATCACCTTGCGGTTCTGGCGGACGCGGTACAAAAACAGGCTGGGGTCGTCGGCGATCTCACGGACGAAGCCATGCCGCAAGGCCAACAGCGCTACCAGGCGGCGCGCGTCGCCGGTCGTGCCGAAGAACGTGATCCGCTGCACCCGTTGCCGCTTGTTGAAGTAATAGGTCAGAGAACCGGCCAGGTCGTCGGTCCGGCCGCCCGTGACCAGCGGGGCGCGGTAGCCCTGCATGTCGAGTTCGGCCAAGCCCGCCGATATGCGCGGCCAATGGCCCAAGACCCAGGCCGTCGTGTGGTCGAAGCGAAAGACTTCTTCCAGCGGAATGGCCGGCGCGGGTTCGGCAAGCGCCGGCGAATCGAGCTGCGCGGCGACGTTCGCTGGGTCGACGGGCGGATCGGTCGCCGCCGAAGCATCGGAGGGCGACGACTCGGCAGCGGGTTTGGCCGAGGTCAAACCCTCGACCCCCGACGACATGAGATACGGCGCCCCGACCGCCCCGGCCAGCACCATTGCGAATCCCGTGCGACCGAACATGCCTCGCTCTCGACTGGAAGATTTCTGGGCGGCGCCGGCGGCGCGTCCGGCCGGGGCCGCGGTTTCGAGGGCCGAGGTCTGCTCAACGACTGCCATGGGGGACCGCCATACCAGGACCATCGGCTGTCGGCTTCGACCAAGTTGAAACCGGCGCCAGGCGCCGCCGAGGTTTGCGCAACGGGCGCCTGACGTGCGAAAGGCGCACCCGCTACGAAGCTCCCAACCACCATGCAATGAGCACCAGCAGAATCAGCAGCAGCGGCAGAATCACCAGCGCCGTAACGGTCGCGGGCGCCAACCAACGATCGACTGGGACGAGTCTCCGCCGCTCGACCGCCAAGGGCGATGGCGGCGCGGCGTAGGGGTTCGACCCGGTTTCCGCAGGAGGCGTTGCGGCTTCCGCGGCGGCAAGTTGCGATTCGAGCGCGTCGGGCGTCGTCCCCAGTAAAGCCGCGGCGTACTCATAGTCGTCGAAATAGGCGGCGCGCTCGCGGGCCATATCGATGCCCAACGAGCTCAGCATGTACTCCGCCCGCTCTCGCGAATAATGCGTGCGCAGGCGGGCCAGGTAGCGTTGAAATCGCTCGTCTTCGAGCGCCGCGGCGAGCGTCGGATGATGACCGACGAGGTGCCCGCGATTGCTCGCCAGCACTTTTTGGCGGCAATAGGCCGCGAGCGGCGCCAAGCCGCGCTCGGCCGCCACCGCGCCGGCCAGCACCAATAGCTTGTCGCGCACGAGCGGGCGGCGCCTAGCTTCGCTGGCGCGAGCCAAGTGCAGATAGATCCCGAGCAATTCGCCGGTCTCGGCCATCAGCCGTCGTTGCTTTCTAGGCGTCTGGGGCCGGGCCAGACTACAATAGCCCCGACTGGCGTGCAAGCAGCGTTCCAAGATCGCAAAGAACTCTCGACATTGACTCCGGGCGCCCCCCTCGACGACTACCGCTGGCTCATTGGCGCCGAAGGCAGGAATTGGCTGGCCGAGGTCGCACAAGCGCCCGGCGAGTTGCCGAACGTTGCGGGCCGGCTGCGCAAGGAACTTTCCGCCGCGAGAGTTCATCTGCTGCTCGAACAAGTCGAGCTGCGCCGCCGAGGCCAAAAGAAATTCTCCGCGGCCGATCGGATGTTCTTCACGACGCTGGGGCTGGAGCAAGCGACCGACCAATGGGTCGCCGCCTACAAAGCCTCGCGATTTCCCCATGCCGCGCCCGTCGCCGATTTGTGTTGCGGCATCGGCGGCGATCTGCTGGCGCTGGCGGCCCGAACTGGCGTTCTCGGCATCGATCGCGACGAGGTCGCGGCGCTCTTCGCTCGGGCCAATCTCGCGGCGACCAGAGAATCGTCGGCCGATTCGCTTCAGGGCGAAGTCATTTGCGGCGACATCGCCGAAGCGCCGCTCGGTAACATTGCGGCCTGGCACATCGATCCCGACCGCCGGCCGCAAGGCCGTCGCACGACATGCGTCGAGTTGCACGAGCCGGGCGTGCCGGCCCTCGAACGCCTGCTGACGGCTTGCCCCGAGGGCGCGATCAAGCTCGCTCCGGCGGCCGAGTTGCCCAACCGCTGGGCCGAGGCGGCCGAATTGGAATGGATCAGCCGAGGCGGCGAGTGCCGGCAGTTGGTCGCCTGGTTCGGCTCGTTGGCTCACGCGCCCGGATGGCGCCGGGCCAGCATGGTCAAACCGAGAGCGGGAGATTTGGCGAGCGGGGGGCGTCAGCCCCCTGGTGCGCAGTCTTCGAGCGCGGACCGCGTGGCGCGGAATGCGGAACCCGATCAGCGAGCGGTGTATCAAGACGCTGTACCTCAAGACGCAGCGCCTCTTGGTTTACGCAGCATCGTCGGCCGCGCTGGGTTGGAACTGTCAGTTGCGAGTGATTTCGGTCGTTTTTTGGCCGAGCCGGATGCCGCCGTCTTGGCGGCGAACCTGACCGGCGCTTTGGCCGCCCAGCGCCATCTGGCGGCGATCGCTCCGGGCAGCGTTTATCTCACAGGCGACCAGGCGACCCCCGATCCGGCGCTGGTCTGGTTCGAAATCACCGACGTCTTGCCGTTCGACGTCAAGCGTCTCAAATCGCTGTTGCGGGAGCGCCGGTGCGGCCGGTTGGAAATCAAAAAACGCGGCGTTCCCCACGATCCAGAACAAGTTCGCCGTCAACTGCGCGTGCCTGGCGACGACGCCGCCACGGTGTTCATCACCCGCGTGCGAGACGCCGTGACGGCGATCGTGGCGCGGAGGCTGCATAACGCCCGGTAGGATGAACCTCTGGTCGGTCAATCGGCCCGCGGCCATTCGGTTGGCGACGCACGGGAAGTCGGTCCTGCGCTCCGCGAGTCGCGTCGGAATCGTCGCGGACCCGCCGCTACTTCGATCCGTCGGCATCGTCGAGAAGCGTGGGGTGGACGTATTGGAAATGGGGCTGCTTGGGATCGCTGTAATCGTGGAGGCGTTCCACCTTCCAAACCAATTCTTCCTTGTAGCGAGTTTCGAGCCAGCCCGACGTGCGACGGGCCATCGCAAAATGCCACTGCGGGTCTTCCTCGGAATCCGCCGCTTTGCTTCGGACTTCCAACAGCAGAAAAGCCTCGGGGTCGGTCCCTTGCACGAAGGCGAAGATCGCGTTTTCGACCAAGCCGCCCTCTTCGTGCTGATGCACCGGCCGAGGCAACATTCGCAACTCCTCGCGATCGGTGTCGGCCGCATTCCAGCCCATCAGCGTCGTGCGGAACTGTCCGGCCAGCGATTTCATTTGCCGCTGCCTGCCCGCGGCCGACTTCTCGGGCTTCGGCCCGCTCGGAACGACTTGGAAACGGACGCCCGGCTTTTCGCACCGCCATAACTCGCGGCCGTCCAAACGGGCCGCGATCGGCCCTTCGGCGAGGGACTGAAAGTTATCGCACAATCTTCCCGCCCAGGGATAGACGCAGACCGTAGCCAAGGGGCGCCCATCGAGCATCCAGATATAGGTCGCCCCATCGACCGAGCCGCGAGTCAGGTTCGCCCAACGCAACACGCATTTCAGTTTCAACGGTTCCGCGCGCGCGTCGCCCGAGTAAATCAGATACCCCTTCGCCGACTCGTCGAGCAGCCGGTGCAATTTCGTCTTTCCGGCAGGCGGCGCATCGGCGGCCGCGCGTTCAAGCTCGACTTGCGCGCCGGAGGGCGGTTGGTCGGCCTCGGCCCCAAGCCGCGTGGGGTTGGATTTGATTGCCGCGCCTTGACCGAGGAGCGGCTTCGGGAAGACAAACATGCCGGCGGCCGATAGCAGGGCTGCAAAGCACACGGAAACGATGCGATGGGACTCGCGCGATCGCACTTTTCTTGACGCGTGGATGGACATGAATCACCTCCGCGTTTTCGCGAAAACCAAGCCGAACGAGCGCCGTTGCTGTCGCGGCGAACTTGGCCCGTGCTCGGGACATCATCATATCGCACTCGTCACGACGGGCGGTAGCGCCTTTCCCGATAAAACCCAATCGCCAAAACTTTCGAAACCAGCCGTAGAGTGCGCATGCCCGCCGGGAAGCGCGCTCGGTCACGATTCAACGCGGGCGCCGCCCGCCTACGCTCCGCGTTGGAATCGCCGGCAGGCTCTTGCTATACTGCCGCTCGTTGCCGGCGGCGCGCGTTTCATCCCTCATCCTTCCTCCTTCAGCCTTGCCAAACATGCTCATCTTCGACGCCCACCTCGACCTCAGCATGAACGCCCTGGAATGGAACCGCGACATCACGCAGCCGGTGGCCGAAATTCGCCGCCGCGAGACGGGACGCACCGATAAGGTCGATCGCGCCAAAGGCACGGTCGCGCTGCCCGACATGCGGCGCGGCCAAGTCGGGTTGTGCGTCGCCACGCAGATCGCCCGCTACGTGAAGACCAGCAATCCGCTGCCGGGCTGGCAAAGCCCCGAGATCGCCTGGGCGCAGACGCAAGGCCAGCTTGCCTGGTATCGGGCGATGGAAGAAGCCGGCCAGATGAAGCAAATCGTCGACGCCGCCGGCCTCGACAAGCACGTCGCGCTGTGGAAGAACCATCCACCGGCCGACGCCCCGGTCGGCTACATCCTCAGCCTCGAAGGCGCCGACTCGATCCGCACGCCGAAGCATCTCGAACGGGCCTACGAGCAGGGCTTGCGCGCCCTCGGCCCGGCACACTACGGGCCGGGAACTTACGCCTTCGGCACGCACTCCAGCGGCGGCTTGGGCGCAAAGGGGCGCGAGTTGCTCAAGGAAATGGAGCGGCTCGGCATGATTCTGGACGCCACGCATCTGTGCGACGTCAGTTTTTGGGAAGCGATGGATTGCTTCCAAGGCCGCGTCTGGGCCAGCCACTCGAATTGCCGCGCGCTCGTCCCCGAGGAGCGGCAATTCAGCGACGACCAGCTCAAGGCGCTGATCGAGCGGGGCGCGGTGATCGGCACCGCGCTCGACGCCTGGATGATGGTCCCCGGTTGGATTCGCGGCAAAACGACGCCGCAGGAGGCCGGCGTGAAACTCGACCACATGCTCGACCACATGGACCACGTTTGCCAGTTGGCCGGCAATGCGCGTCACTCGGCCGTCGGCACCGATCTCGATGGAGGCTTTGGCCTCGAACAATCGCCCGGCGATCTCGACACGATCGCCGATCTTCAGCGTCTGCCCGAGATGCTCGGCAAGCGCGGCTACAAGCCGGCCGACGTCGAGCAAATCGCCCACGGCAACTGGATTCGGTTTTTGAAAGAAGCCTGGGCTTGAAGGCGATGGGGCGGGATGTAGGGCGGACTTCCAAGTCCGTTGCCTTGCCCGCCCATGGAACCGGGGCCGAGTGCATCGCCACGGCCGATATCCATGACGATCGATATGGTCGCGCCATTGCGCCGTGGGAAGCGGCTTGCATTTCGCGTGCTCTTCGAGAAAACCAGGCATTTTCGTCACTCGGGGCCGCCGCGGCGCGGAAAAAAAACGGCTTTCAGACGCGATAATGGTCGATAAGGCCGCCGTTTTATCTGCCATTGGCTTCCTCCTCGCGGTCCGATGCCGCGCCGTTCTCGAAGAATAGCGGCCTGGGCGCCGTGGCACGGCCGATTTTTTTGCGGCGGCTATCGATCGTGATTTTCACCGATCCCACGAGGGTTGCGAACCACTTCGAGCGACGCACCCCCGGCGGCAAAACGGCGCTCGAAGATACGGCACGGGCGGCTGGTTTACAAGCCAAGCCGCGCGCCCCAAGCCGCGGCGGGCATAAGAAGGCGTTCGTGGTTTGATGCTGTAGGGAACGTCTACTTACGCCCACGCCTCACGGGGCAAGCCGCTTTACGGCTATGCTGTTCGAATTGAATTAGCCCTGGAGCGATCATGCCCGTCAGCCGCCAGCGCCAAGTGCAAATCGACCAACGCCGCCGGCAAGTCGCCGAGTTGACGCTGAAGGGCCATCGCCAAAGCGAGATCGCGGCGCAGCTCGAGGTCACGCAATCGACGGTGTCGAAAGACTTGCAGCAGGTCCGCGCGGCGTGGCGCGAGGCGGGAGTGCGCGATTTCGAGGCGGCCGTGTCCGAGCAATTGGAAACGCTGGCCCTGATCCAGCGCGAGGCGTGGCTGGCCTGGGAGCGTTCGAAGCAGCCGGCGCACACGGCCGTGATCCAAGGCGCCGACGACGAGCAGCGAACCCGCCAGACGCTCAAGCATCGCTACGGCGATCCGCGGCTTTTGCAGCAGGTGCAGCGGTGCTTGGACCGCTCGCGCCATCTGCTGGGGCTCGACGCCGCTCTCCGGCGCGCGGCCGAGGCGCCAGCCAAGAAGGAAATCACTTTCCAGGACATGCTCGAGCATATCGCCAACAATCCGGGGCCGCCGCCCTACAGCAACGTCGTCGATGGCGCCGAGGAGTACGAGCGGATCATGCAGGAGCGCGAGCGCGAACTGGAGCGCCAAGAGCGCGAGCGCTGCGATTAACGTCGCAACACGTTCTCGGGCTTTTCGCGCGAGGTCGTTGAGGCGGGCCGGGCGAGAGGGGCGACGCGCGGGCCGGCGACCGGCGTCGGACTCGCCGTGCGGGCGACCGAGGGCAAGAGCTTCTCGGTGAAGCGCGTGATGCAATGCAGGCTGCTGGCTTCGCCCTGAAAACCGTTGACGCGCTCGTCGACGTCGCTCTGCTGCGAGAGAATCCGCCCTTCGCCGATCGAAAAGCGGATCTCGCCGGCGCCGCGGCTCTGCGCGATCTGGGCTTCGATCTCGGGGTTGTCGCGCACGGGCGAAAGAATCTGCGTCGCCATCCGGATCGTGGCGACGTCGCCCTCGATGCTTTCCAACACGTACTGCTGGCGGGCCTTGATCTTCTTCACCTCGCCCGTCTTCAATGTGACCTGAATATCGGCGGGCGTGGTCCATTCGTCGCCCGGCGCGACCTCCTCGGCGGGCAGCGGGGGCGTGATCAATTCGGGCGCCGGCGTGGTCTGCTCGCGCAGTTCCTCGCGCTGGACCGTCTTGCCCTGAGCGTCGAGCGTGACCACGGCCAGCGGCACGCCGACGGCCTTGGCCACGTCGGCGAAGCCCGGCGGAACGTCGGTGTCGGTTTCGCTGTTGTAATGCGATTCCTGCCGGCCGTCGAATTTCTGCCGCATATCGACGCTCTCGACCGAATAGGTGAACTTGGCGCGGCCGGCGGCGTCGACGCTGTTGACCTTCCACGCCTTGACCGAAGTGCTGACCGTTTCGGCCGTTTGCGTCGTGCCCTGGATCGTCGAGCGGATCTGGGCGCGGTGCTCGACTTCCCAGCGCAGCGTTTCGCCGGCCCGGAACTGGTATCGCAGCAAATACTTCTTGCCCGAGGCGGCAGCCGCGGGTTTCTTCTTCGCGCGGGCCGCGGTGGCCGGCGAGGGGTTTTTGTCGGCGGCCCAAGAGGGCAGCGGCAGCCAGGCGGCCATCAGCGCAACGAGACCCAGCCGCAGCAAATGATTGTGGAGACAGGCGTGCATCGAACTCGCATCCTTTCGAGTAGATGTAGGTTATGCTTCAGCATAACGCTCTTTACTTCGATGACGTTATGCTAAAGCATAACCTACGTGTTTTCGAGTCTCGTCTTCGCGTCGCCCCGCGTCATTCGCCACGAGCCGTCCAGCGACCGCCCCAGCCGAGCTTTTCTCGCAGCGTGCGGTAATATCCGTGCCCCGAAACTTCCACGAGCTTGAATTTCGGTTGGGCACATTCGACCCGCACGCGGTCGCCTGCTTCGAGCGGGCCGAGCATCCGCCCGTCGACGATCGCGGCCGTGCCGGCATGCGGACGAGGAACCACCAACTCATACAGCCGATCGGCGGCGTCGACCACCGGGCGATTCGACAGCGTGTGCGGGCTGATCGGCGAAATGACGAACGCTTGCAAATCCTTCCGCAAGATCGGTCCGCCGGCCGACAAGCTGTGCGCCGTCGAGCCGACGGGGGTGCTCACGATCAGGCCGTCGCAACTATAGGTAGTTACCAATTCGGAGTCAACGTAAAGATGCACTTCGAGCATGGCGAACGGCGCCCCGGCCAGCACGGCCACTTCGTTCAGACCAAGCTGGCCGGCGACCGTCCGCCAGTCGTCTTTGCCCTGCGTGCGGCGCTCCAAGCGGCATTCGAACATCAGATGCTCGACGACGCGGTATTTCCCCTGGCAAATCTCGGGAAAGACCCGCGTGAAATCGGCCGGCGACAAGTCTGCCAGAAACCCCAGTTTTCCCAGATTGACGCCCACGACGGGAAGTTGGCGATAGGCCATCTGATGGGCCGCGCGCAAGATCGAGCCGTCGCCGCCAAGCACGATGGCCAACTCGGCCTCGACCTTCGCCAGATCGGAATCGAACTGCAAGTCCCAAGCGACGATCTCGGCATGGGCCTCGATCTGCGTTCGAAGTCGCTCCGCTTCCGCCGAAACATTCGGGCGGTCGCCCGAGCCGAGCACCATCACTTTTGGGCGGCGGACGGACGGTCGGGTTTCGTGGGCGGCGGATTGGCTCATAGGCTGATGATAGGCGGGCGGGGTGCAAGTTCCAAGTTCCGGGCTGGAAGTTCCAGGTTCCAGGTTCCAAGTTCCAGAATACGAAATTCAAAACGTGGAACCTGAAACCTGAAACCCCCAATCCCCCGTCCCTTGACCCGCCGCTTGGCCCGGCCCAAGATACGCGAACCGAAATGGGCCATTCAAGAGCGAGGAAACGCAATCATGAAGACGCTGCATCTGCGAAGGTTCCTGGGGCAAGTTTCCGCGATCGCGCTCGTCGCCGGCTGGGCGCTGCCCGCCGCGGCGCAAATAAAATACCCGGAGCTGGGCTCGATCGAACGGCTCGATCCGGCGTTCGATGAGTTGATCCCCGCCGATGCCAAGCTGGAAGAATTGTCGAAAGGCTTCGAGTGGGCCGAAGGGCCGGTGTGGAACCACAAGGAGAATTTCGTCCTGTTCTCCGACATCCCCAACAACGCGGTGAACAAGTGGCAGGAAGGCAAAGGGCTGAGCCTGTTCCTCAAGCCGGCCGGCTATACCGGCAAGAAGCCGCGCGGCGGCGAGCCGGGCAGCAACGGCCTGCTTTACGATTCCGACGGAAACTTGATTCTGTGCCAGCACGGCGACCGACGCATCGCCCGGCTGTCGGGCAAGAAGTTCGTCACGCTCGTCGATAAGTACCAGGGCAAGCGGCTCAACAGCCCCAACGACGGCGCGTTCAAATCGAACGGCGATTTATATTTCACCGATCCGCCCTATGGCTTGGTGGACAACTTCGACGACCCGGCCCGCGAGTTGGATTTCTGCGGCGTCTACCGGCTGGCGAAGAACGGCAAGTTGACGCTGTTGACCGACAAGATGACGCGGCCCAATGGTATCGGCTTTTCGCCCGACGAAAAGACGCTGTACGTTGCGCAGTCCGATCCGATGGAGCCGATTTGGATGGCCTACGACGTCAAGGAGGACGGCACGATCGCGAAGGGCCGCGTGTTCTTCGACGCCACCGAACTATCGAAAGACAAAAACAACAAGGGCCTGCCCGACGGCTTGAAGATCGACCGCCAAGGCAACTTGTTCGCCTCCGGTCCCGGCGGAGTGCTGGTGTTCTCGCCCGAGGGCAAGCATCTCGGCACGCTCCGCACCGGCGAGCGCACGGCCAACTGCGGTTGGGGCGACGACGGCTCGACCTTGTACATCACCGCCGACATGTATTTGTGCCGCGTGAAGACCTCGACGCGCGGCGCGGGTTTTTGAGCGGTTCGCCGCGTCTACTTTGGGAGATCCGGCAACGCGAGTTCGTCGCCGTGCTCGCGCTGCCAGGCGACGAGCTTGCCGCGAAGCTCGGCAATCGTTTCGCGGCGGTCTGGCTCCGCCGCCAGGTCGTGCAGCTCGAAGGGATCGGCCGCGAGATTGAAAAGCTGCGTGCGGCCGATCCGCGGGTAGCAAATCAGCTTCCAGCGGTCGGTGCGGATCATGCGCTGCACGTCGCGGAAATATCCGACCGTGAAGGGATGGATTTCCGCGGTCTTTCCGTCGATCGCCGGCAGCAGGCTGCGGCCTTCGACGCTTTCGGGGACGGCGACGCCGGCCAGTTCGCAGACCGTGGGGTAAAGGTCGCGCGAGTAGCATTGGGCGTCGATGCGGCGTCCGGCGGGAATCCGCGGCCCGCGCATCAGCAGCGGAACGCCAATCGTATGTTCGTACATGTTCTGCTTGCCCCGCAAGCCGTGGCTGCCGATCGCCAGGCCGTGATCGCTGGTGAAGACGACCACCGTCTCGTCGGCTTGGCCGGTCTCGTCCAGCGCCGCGAGGATGCGGCCGATTTGCTCGTCCATCGCTTCGATCACGGCATAGTAGCAGGCCAATTCGGCGCGGACCATTTCCGGCGTCCGGGGCCAGGCGAAGAG
>DATNEC010000253.1:0-4406 GCA_035606815.1 Pirellulales bacterium | reverse complement strand
TCTCGACCGTCACGCCGGGATAGTTGCCCACGCGCTGCCGCACCCCGGCCAACGCATTGAATAACGTCGATTTGCCGGTATTGGGATTGCCAATCAGGGCCACCGTGCAGGTGGCGTCAGCAAGGGCGGCTTGCATCACGGTCCTAAGCGAGCAACTCGATTTCCACTCGCGCCGCTTCGCTTTTGCGGACGCTCAATCGATATCCGCGCACTTCCAATTCCAACGGATCTCCCAGCGGCGCCGCTCCCAACAGCACGACTTCGACGCCGGGCGTGAGCCCCATCTCCAACAACCGCAAGCTGACGTCGTCGCCGCCGGTCACTTGCAGCACCCGGGCCCGGCCGCCGCGAGGCAAATCGGCCAAACGGCTCACCCGCCCGCTCCGGGCTTGACCAGCACGCTGACCATTTCGTCGGCGCGGAAGCAGAGTTTTTGCGAGCCGAGCCGCAGAATGCAGGGGCTGCCCGTGCGCACCATTTCGACCGCCGCGCCGTCGCGCAAGCCGAGTTCGTGCAAGCGATGGACCTGCTCGGGCCCGCCCAACACCGCGGCGACCACCGCCTTGCGGCCCGTGCTCAACTGGCCCAAAGGAATCAGCTCGTAAGGGGCCTCGGTCACCGAAGGATCTCCGGTCGTTGTGCTAATTGCGACTGCGTCTCAGTCACAGGCTATTGTACAAGCTTTCCCCGGCCAAGCAACATGCCAACAAAAAATCGAGTGGGGGGCCGAGGCTTCTGTAGGACGGACTTCCAAGTCCGCTGCCCGACGGGACCAGGAGGTCCGTCCAATGGGGGCCTTACTGCGGCGCGAGTTTGAGCGACATCCCGCCCCAGACGGCCTGGGTCAGCTCGCCCGAATAGCCCGCCAGATTCCGGTTGGGGCTGTCGACGATGCTTCCGAGAATCAGCACCCGATCGTGCGGCGCCAGCGACGGTTGGGGCGGCTGGCTGCTATAGACCACAACCGATTTGGGGATGCCGAACAACACGAGTTGGATCCGGAACAAGGGGCCTTCGGCCGCCAATTCCTGCACGGTGCCCGCCAGGAAGATGCCGTTGGAGAGCCGCTGGCTATCCGCCAGCCGGGCGCCCGCCAAGCGGCCGACGATCTGCGTCTTGCCCTGGTCTTGGCCGATCCGCAACAACGCCGCCTGGACTTGCATTCGCAGCCGGTCGCGGTGCGCGTCGTCGAGATCGAGTTGGGCGAATGTGACCGCATCGGCTAGATGGCACAGGCGGTCGAAGGCTTCCGCCGTCAAACCCGGCACGGCCTTGCCCTTGCAATGCTCGCACCGGACGCGCCGCACTGGCGGCAATCGATCTTGTCCCGGCGGCGCCGCGGCCGGCCCTGGACGCGGAACGTAGCCGGTCGAATGGCAGTATTCGCAGCCTAGCGCAGCGCCGACCTTCGCCAGGTTGAAAGCCAGGTCGTCGGCCGAATAGACGCTGAAGCCGCGCGGTCCGACCACCGCCGGCGACGCTTCGCCTGGGATTTCCTCGCCGCCCGGCGATGCGATTGGGTCTGCCGCAATCACCGGCGTGCCGTCGTAAGAGGCTTGTCGATTGACCGAATCCTCGTCGGCCGAGGCGTCGGGCTTGTCGTTCGTTGCGGGACTGGTCGAAGGGCCGCCGCCGTCCGGCGATTCGTTGGCGCCTTCGTCGGAATCGTTGAGCAAGTCCCCCAAGCTGCGGCCCGGGGCGCCGGCTCTAACGGCGCGCCGTCGGGCGCCGGGCTGTTTGCGTTGGGGAGCTTTCGAGGGCAGCATCCACTGAGGGAGTTTCGCGCGCACCTGAAGAAAATCGGCCTGCGGGCCGCCGATCCAAAGCAAGATGTAGTAACCGAGCGCCAGCCCCAACACGCCCCCCAACACCATACCGAGCAACTGCCCAACGAACCCGAAGGCCGTCTTTTTGGGCCGGGCGACGGACCGCACTTGGTAGGCGGGGCTTGTCTCTTGCGGCTCTTCGCTCGCTTGGCTCTCGCGCGGGCTGGTTTCTTCGATCTCGACCTCCGAGTCTTTTTGCGGGCCGACGTCGCGGAGCCCGTCGTTTGGGGCCGAGTCGCCCAGAGCGACCTCAATGGCCATGGGAGGAAACGCCACGCTGTCGGCCAACGCCTCCTCGGCGAGAAACTCCGCCTGGCAGAGCGGACAGCGCAGCCGGCGCTGCGAATCGGCATGGTCCGCCACCGTAATGTCTCGGTGGCAGGCGGGACAGGAAGAAATGCAGGGCATGATCGCCATCCGACGCCGCGCCCCGGGCGAGAGTCTAACCCAAGGCGAGTTTCGGTCCTAGGTAGATTGTCCGGCGGTACTAAGGTAACGATCCCTTGTCGGCCATAGGGAGCGTGGGAGCTACCGTAGGACGGACCTCTGGTCCGTCATAGGCGCCCCCAAACGGCCCTCGCGTGATTTATATTTCGGCCGATTCATTTATATCGCCGCGAGTTTTTTCATTTCGGCGGCCGGGCTATAGCGGCGTTTGCCGAGAATTCCAGGCGTTCTGCCGCAAGGCGCTCCGCCGCGGCGCATAAAAAAGGGGCATTTCAGTGCCTATCATGGGGCAATCTCGGGCCATTTTAGAGGCTGAATTATAAAAGCCGCCGCCGCGATGGCCGCGGCGAAAGAGCGTAATTACCGGATGGGAGCACGATTCGCGGCATTTGGCGATTTATATCTCGGACGAGGCGTATAAATCATGATTTTCGCCCGTTCCACGCCCGCGCTGCGCAAGCGCTTGACATTACCGCATGGCTGGCTTGCGCGGTAAGTCAAGCCGCGTGATTTCCGCCGCCGAACCGCCGGAGCTACTGTCAGGAACAGCCGCGCGAACCCTCAGAATTACGGGCTTTATATCTTGTACAGGCTCCCCAGTTTGCCGCGCAAATGGCCCATCAAGGCCCGATGAGACAACGGCGCGCCGGTCACGCATTGGACGATTTCGGCGGCCGAATAGCGCTGGCCTTGCTGGTGGATCTTCGTCGCCAACCAAGTGCGGAGCGGTCCGAATTGGCCGTGGGCGAACTGGGTCGCCAGCCCGCCCAGGTCCAGATCGGCCTGGGCGAAAAGCTGAGACGCATAAAGATTGCCCAGCGAGTAGGTGGGGAAATAGCCGAACAGCCCGGCGCTCCAATGGATGTCCTGCAACACCCCTTCGCTGTCGGAGGCCGGTTCGACGCCCAGATACGTCCGGTATTTGTCGTTCCAAGCCGCCGGCAAATCGGCGACGCTCAGATCGCCCTCCAAGAGGGCCTGCTCGAGTTCGAAGCGAATCAAGATGTGCAGATTGTAAGTGGCCTCGTCGGATTCGATGCGAATCGGCGAGGGCCGGACGTCGTTGATGGCGAAGTAAAAATCATCCAGGGCGACGTCGCCGAGCGCTTCGGGAAACGCTTGTTGGGCCGCCGGATAGAAATGTTCCCAGAACGAGCGGCTGCGGCCGACCAGGTTCTCCCACAGCCGCGATTGCGACTCGTGAATGCCCATCGACACGGCCTCGCCCGGCGGCAAGCCGAAATGCTCCGCCGGCAGCCCCTGGTCGTAGATTCCGTGTCCCGCTTCGTGCAGCGTGCCGAACAAGGCCCCGCTGAAGTAATTCTCTTCGTACCGCGTGGTGATCCGGCAATCGTGCGGACCGGGCGCGGTGCAAAACGGATGCGCCGTGACGTCCAAGCGGCCGCGCCGAAAATCGAACCCGATCGCCGCGGCGACGCGCCTGCCGAACGCTTCTTGAACGTCCACCGGATAACGGCGGCGCAACAGCGTGCGATCGGGAGAGCGGCCGCTCTCGCGAATCTCGGCGGCCAACGGCACGAGCTCGTTGCGCAAATCTGCGAGTACGCCGGCGACGTGCGACGTCAACTCGCCCGGCTCGTAGTCGTCCAATAGCGCGTCGTAGCGGCATTGGGCATAGCCGGTCGCATCGGCCTGCTGCCGTTTGAGCGCGATCGTCTTTTCCAGCAGAGGCGCCAGCTCGGCGAAATTGTTTCCGGCACGGGCGGTTTGCCAGGCCTGCTGGCCCATCACGCTGGTGCGAGTCAATTCTTCGACCAGCGTTTGGGGCAGCTTGATTTTCTTGTCGTACTGCCGCTTCAATTGCCGAATGGTGGCTCCCGAGAGACTCGCCGGGTCGGCCGCCAAAGGGCTGGCGGCCAATTCCGCCAGCCAATCGCCCAACCGTGGCTCGGTCTGGCGCGCGTGGATGATGCCCGAGAGCACGGTCATCTGGTCGGCCCGATACTCGGCCGCGGCGGCCGGCAGCAGACAGCGCTCGTCCCAACCGAGCAGCGACTCGATCGAACTGAGCACGCCCGTTTCACGAGCATGGTCGCAAAGCTGTTGATAGAGAGCTTCGATCGCGGGCATCAGTAGGCGGCAGGTCAAATGTGCAAGGCGCTAGCTCATTTG
>DATNEC010000235.1:0-4216 GCA_035606815.1 Pirellulales bacterium | reverse complement strand
ACGCTGGCCGACAGCGAACCGGAGCCGGACATCGCCGTCGTTCGCGGCTCGCGGCGGGACTACGCCGGTCGTCATCCCGGCCCGAGCGAAACGGGATTGGTGATCGAGGTCGCCGATTCGTCCGCGGAACTCGACCGCACCCTGAAGCAGCGCGTTTATGCGGCGGCGGGAATTCCCGTTTACATGCTCGTCAACCTAGCGGCGCGAAATGTCGAAGCGTTCTTTGAACCGGCGCGCGCGACAGACCAACAGCCCGCCAGTTACCAGACTCGTGAAGTATTCGACGACCAAGCCGCCGTCGAGATTGAACTGGCCGGCCAACGGCTGGGCGAGATTCGCGTCGGCGATTTGATGCCGCCGGCTGCCGATTGAAAAATCGGGCTGTCGATCGCGACATCCAATTGCCGCGCCGACTTCGGCTCAGCGCGCCTTCGCTTATTTCTCCGCCGTCGTCGGGTCGATCATCGTCCGCACTTCGGAAACCTTGTTGGCCGGAAAGCCGCCTTGCTTGGCATGCTCCTCGATCAGTTCTTTGTTCGGCGCGATGTAGATGCAATAGATCTTGTCGTCGGTCACGTAGCTTTCGACCCACTGGATTTGCGGGCCGAGCTTATTGAGCACTCCGCAGGATGTTTGCGAGGCGCCGCGAAGTTGGTCAGGCGTCAATTGGCCGGCGCCGGGCATCTCGCGTTCGATCACGTACTTGGGCATGGCAGGGGCTCCTTGCAAAGACTATACTTGCAGTATGACTCTCGAGCAATTCCGGGCAATGCTGCACGAGCAACCGTTCAAGCCGTTCACCATCCGAATGGCGGACGGCCGTACATTCGAGGTTCCTCACCCCGATTTCATCGCGCATTCTCCGTCGAGTCGCGTTGTGAGCGTCTTTGGGGCCGACGGCATCTGCAGCCTGCTCGACTTGTTGCTGATGACCGAGCTTGAGTTCCGCCCCTCGAATGGGCAATCTGCCTAACCAGGCTGCCGCTCGCCGCTCACCTCGTCCTGCCAATCTTTCAGCAGCGTCAAGGCCGCCAGCGGCGTGAGACCGTTGACGTCGAGGCGCCGCAGTTTGTCCAACAGCGGATGTTCGGCCGGGGCGAACAACGTCAGTTGCAAGTCGCCGACCGTGCGCGCGTTGCGCTTCTTGGCCAGCTTCGACTTGCCGCCTTCGTCCAAGTGGTCTTGTTCGAGCCGCGAAAGGATCTGCTTGGCACGTTCCAGCACCTCGCGCGGCACGCCGGCCAGCCGGGCGACGTGGATGCCGTAGCTTTTGTCGGCGGCGCCCTCGATGATCTTGTGCAGAAACACTACGTCGTCCTGCCACTCGCGCACCGCCACATTCAGGTTTTTTACCCGCGGCAGCGACGAAGCCAGGTCGGTCAACTCGTGGTAGTGCGTGGCGAACAGCGTGCGGCAGCCGACCAGGTCGTGCAGGTGTTCGACCACGGCCCAGGCCAGCGAGACGCCGTCGTAGGTGCTCGTGCCGCGGCCGATTTCGTCCAAAATCACCAGGCTCCGATCGGTGGCCGTGTTCAGAATCCGCGCCGTCTCGGTCATCTCGACCATGAACGTGCTTTGCCCGCGGGCCAACTCGTCGCTGGCGCCGACGCGGGCGAAGATGCGGTCGGCGACGCCGATCACGGCCTCGCGGGCCGGCACGAAGCCGCCCATCTGGGCCAACAGCGTGATCAACGCCACCTGCCGAATGTAGGTGCTCTTGCCGGCCATGTTCGGCCCGGTGATCAGCAGCAACATGCCCTCGTCCGGACCGGCCGCAGCATCGTTGGGCACGAACGAGCCGTCGCGCAGCCGAGCGTCGAGCACCGGATGACGGCCGTCGACGATTTTGAGCACCGGCTCGGCGACGAGCGTTGGCCGGCAGTAGCCGCGGTCGCGGGCCAACTCGGCCAGCGACGCCAGCACGTCGATCTGGGCCAAGGCCTGCGCCGTGCCGCGCAGCCGCCGGGCGCCGGCCGTCACCAGGTCGCGCAGTTCGAGAAACAATTCGTGCTCCAAATCCTTGGCCTTCTCGTCGGCCGTGAGCACTTTTTCTTCGTACTCCTTCAACTCGGGCGTAATGTAGCGTTCGGCGTTTTTCACCGTCTGCTTGCGGATGTAATGAGCGGGCGCCTTGTCGCGATGCGAGTGCGTGATCTCCAGGTAGTAGCCGAAGACGTTGTTGAAGCCGACCTTGAGGCTCGCGATGCCCGTCCGCTGGGCCTCTTCAGCCTGATACTTGGCGATCCACTGCTTGCCGCCGGTCGTCAGTTCGCGCAAAGCGTCCAGCTCGGCGTTGAAACCCGAGCGAATGAAGCCCCCCTCGCGGCTGACCAGCGGGCATTCGTCTTCGAGCGCCGCGTCGAGCCGGCCGCGAATGTCGGGGCACAAGTCGAGCTCGCGCTCCAGGCGGTTCAGCAGTTCGCTCGAACGGGCCGTCAGCTTGGCCTTAAGCGAAGGCAGCGTCCGCAGCGTGCGGGCCAGAAAGTTCAAATCGCGCGGGCTGGCCCGGCCGGTCGTCACGCGGGCCAGCAAGCGCTCGACGTCGTAGACCCGCTTGAGTTGCTCGCGAATGTCTTCGGTCAGCCGCGCATCGGCCGCCAGTTCGGCGACGGCGTCGAGCCGCCCATTGATGGCCGGCAAATCGGTCAGCGGGTTGGCGACCCAATCGCCCAGCAGCCGCGAGCCCATCGCGGTGGTCGTGCGATCGAGCACGTCGAGCAGCGAGCCTTCGCGCCGGCCTTCGCGCAGCGTCTTCGTGATCTCCAGGCTGCGGCGCGTGGCCTCGTCGATCTCCAACGTCTGGCCGGCGCGATAGGCGACCAAGCGATCGATGTGCCCGAGCGAGGTTTTTTGCGTTTCGGTCAGGTACTCCAGCACGGCGCCCGCCGCTCGAATCGCCGGCACGTCGCCGTCTTCGAAGCCGAAGCCTTCCAGCGTTTGCGTGCCGAAGTGCTTGGCCAGCGCCTCGCGGGCGGCGTTGTGCGAAAACACCCACGCGGGGCGGCGCGTGAGCACCACGCGCTCGTCGAAGCGCACGGCCGGCGGATCGGCCGCCTCGACCAGCAGACATTCGACCGGCGCGACGCGGGCCAGTTCGTCGGCCAGGCGATCCGGCGGAAACTGCGCGGCGATAAAGCGGCCGGTCGAGAGATCGACCCACGCGACTCCGACCAGCGGGCCGTCGACGATCGCCGCCAAGAAATTGCTCTCGTGCGGATCGAGCAGCGCGTCGTCGGTGACGGTGCCCGGCGTGACGACGCGCGTCACCTCGCGCCGCACCAGCCCCTTGGCTTGCCGCGGGTCTTCGACCTGCTCGCAAATCGCGGCCCGATACCCGGCCGAAATCAACTTGCCCAGGTAGCTTTCGAGTTGATGGTGCGGAAAGCCGGCCATCGGGACCGGGTTTTCGCCCTTGTCGCGGCTGGTCAGGGCCAGGTTGAGCACGCGGGCGACGAGCTTGGCGTCGTCGTGAAACGTCTCGTAGAAATCGCCCATCCGAAACAGCAGCACGGCGTCGGGGCAGGCCGCCTTGGCGTCGAAATACTGCTGCATCATCGGCGTCGCGGCCGGGCGCGCGTCGGCGCGGCCGTTGGATGCGGAAATCTTCATTGCCGACTTGTCGGCGCCGATAGCCATGAGCGGCGAAGCCAATATTGAGCGACGTATAGTTGCGTCCGAGCAGACTCGCATGCTAGCAAAAGCGAACCGATCTCGAAAGCGGCGCGGCTCGCCTGCTGACGCCTGCAAACGGCCTCGGTAAGCTGAACAGGAGGAATGTCCAGGATTCAATGAGGACGGCCGATGACTTTGGGCGACTTTTCCGAACAGGCCGAGGCTTACGCCCGCGCGCGGCCGAGCTATCCTGCCGAATTGCTCGACGCGCTCGTAGAACATGTTGGCGTCAAACGTGGCGATGCGGTCGCCGATCTGGGGGCGGGGACGGGTTTGCTTACCGGTTTGCTCGCCGCGCGCGGCTTTGAGGTCGCGGCGGTCGAACCGAACGAGCCGATGCGGCGGCAGGCGAAGCCGCTCACGGGCGTCCGCTGGATAAATGGGACATTCGAGGCGACGGGCCTCTCGCCCGCTTCGCAGCGTTGGGCCGTCGCCGCGCAGGCCTTTCATTGGGCCGATCCGGCCCGCGCTTTGCCCGAAGTGCGGCGGATTCTCCGGCCGGGCGGTTTTTTCACGGTGCTATGGAACAATCGCGAGTACGACC
>DATNEC010000211.1:0-31691 GCA_035606815.1 Pirellulales bacterium | reverse complement strand
TGACGCGGGGCCTGTCGGCCGAGACGCCGCTGAGGTTCGTGATTTGGTCTTGGCCCAGCGATCGCACCGACGCCGCCGTGATTCAGGACTTGAGAATCAAGGCCGCGCGCACCGATCGTGTCGCCTGGCATCTGGCCGAATGGTTGAATGAAACGGCGCCCGGGCTCGACTGCTCGTTGATCGGCGCCAGTTTCGGAGTGCGCGTCGCGGGCGGCGCTCTGCATCTCTTGGGAGGCGGCCGCTTGGGCGGCTACACATTGACGCAGCGCAATGGTTCGCTGGCGCCGATGCCCGTGTTGTTCATTTCGCCCGCCATCGACAACGACTGGCTGTTGCCCGGCCATCGCTTCGGGCGCGCCATGTCGCAAGTCGAGCGCCTATTGCTCGTCAACAACAGTTCCGACCGCATGCTGAAGCGCTATCATTGGTTGTATGGCCGCCGAAGTCCGGCGGAGGCTTTGGGGCATAGCGGGCTTGTCGCGGCAAGCCGCTTCGGCGACGACCGCGCGAAGATTTTGCAACTCGATGCGGCCGCCGTGATCGGCCCGCAACATGGCTGCGGCCCCTATTTTCAATCGTCTGGGTTGGCGGCCCGCATGCGCTCGCACCTGATCGAATCGACGCCGTCCGCGCCGACCATGAGAGGGCATTCGATGCCGGCTGTTTTTTCGGGCAATCACTCGCCGGGCGATTGAGCGGGTTTCGCCGCGTCGAGACTCGGATTGAAATAGCCGAACGCTTCTCGGGCGATCTCCGCGCAAAGCCGATCGCCGGCATTCTCGGCCGTCCAACTTTTGTCCTGGTTCTCGGCGGTGAGGACGCAAATTGCGATCGGACCGGCGGGCGATTCGATGATGCCGGCCGCGGTGCGGGCGTCGTTGACGCTGCCGCCTTTGAAGGCCAGCACGGTCCCCGGCGGCAGAAATCGCGGAAACTTGTTCGGCTCTTGGCAGGCTTTGAGGTGTTCGCGAATCGTCTTGCTCGCCTGGGCGCTGACCAATTCTTCGCGTTCGAGCATTTCATAAAGCCGCAGCATTTCGGCGGCCGTCGTGCTGCCCAGCCCAAAGCGCTCGCTGCGCTCGCGGTCGATCGACGTTTTATCGCGCAAATAGACCTTGGCATGCAGCCGCGTATTGGGGCAGCCAAGCTGTTTCATCGTTTCGGTCGTCGCGGGCAGGCCGATTTCGTCGAGCACCAGGTTGGTGGCCGTATTGTCTGAAAAAGCGATCATCAATCGCGAGGCGTCTCGCAGCGAAAGGCTGGCGCCCGCGGAAAAATGCGACGTCAGAATGCCCGAGCCGGGAACTTTGTCGGTCTCTCGCAAGGTCAGCATCTTTTCGAGGTCGACCTGGCCCGCTTCGGCCTGGCGGTACAGCTCGATCAGCACCGGAAACTTGATCAGGCTGGCGGTCGGCATCGCCTCGTCTTCCTGATGCGCGAAGCTCTCGCCGGTCTTCAAGTTCTTGACCGCCACGCCGACGCGCCCCTGATGCGCTTCGATCAAAGGCGTCAGCCGCCGCCCCAGGGGAGAAGGCTCATCGGCGGCCAGCGACGCCTGGGCGAGCGGAAGCAAGAGGCAAGCGGCGGCGACGGGCAATTTGGCCCGGCGCTGGACTTTCGGCGACCGAATCATCGTCACTCCTTCGTTCGCTTTCCGACGCAATACAAGGCCCGGTCGGACCGCAGCAGCAACTGCCCCTCGCAGGGCGCCGGCGAAGCGCGAAAGATCTCATCGCCCGAAACATCCAGCTTATTGCGGGCCACGACGTTCATTTCAGGCCCCGGCTCGAGCACCACGGTCGTTCCATCCTCGGACAGGAAATAGGCCAGGCCATTGGCCGCGATCGGCGAGGCCGAGTAATTGCCGCCCAGCCGGTCCTGCCAGACGACCGTTCCTCGCAGGGCCTCGTAGCAGACGGCGACGCCCTGCATGCCGACCACGACGACATATTGCCCGATCACGATTGGCGATGGCAGATCGCGGCCGACTTTGCGCGGCGTGTGCCAGGCCATGCGGCTTTCCGTGACGTCTCCCTCGCCGCCGGGGCGCACGGCATACACGTCGCCGGCCAGGCCGTTGACCAAAAAGACTAGCCCCGCGCCCGGCGTCGCCGTCGGCTCTCCGCGGCCATTGAAGCTTTTGCAAAACCAGAGTTCCTTGCCGGTGGCCGGATCGTAGGCCGTCACGCCGGCATGGCCATTGAGCACCAACTCTTGCCGGTCGCCGACCTGCATCAACACCGGCGTGCTCCAGCCGCGATGGTTGGGGCGCGGCTCGCGCCAGACCTGGCGGCCCGTCCGCTTGTCGAAAGCGGCGATGAAGGCGTCGGAATCGGCGTCGCCGTTTTGAATCACGAGATCGCCGACCAACACGGGGCAGGCCGCCGAACCCCAGGGGTTGTCGAAGGCGCCCAGGTCTTTCGACCAGAGGGGCTTGCCCTCGACGGTGAAGGCGTGCAGTCCGGCGTTGCCGAAGAAGGCGACCACGACTTTGCCGTCGGTGACGCACGTCGGCGTCGCCCAGGTGTTCATCTTGTGCAATTTTTCAAGCGCGCCCTGCAAATCGGTTGTTTGCTCCCACAGCAAACTGCCGTCGGAGCGATCGAGGCACAACACGCTGCGTTTCTTTCCATCTTCGCTCGCCGTCGTCAAAAAGATCCGCTCGTCCCAAACGACGGGCGACGATTGGCCGAGACCGGGCAGGTCCACCTTCCAGGCGACCGCCGACGCATCCCACTGCACCGGCAACTGCGTCTCGCTCGAATGTCCGTCGCCCTGCGGTCCGCGCCATCTCGGCCAATGCGTCTCGGCGCGGCAAACGCCGTGCGCCAGCGCGATCGAGAACGCTAAACCGAGCACCCAGCCTCGGGCCATGCATGGAATTCTCACCGCGCAAACTCCTCTATTATGGGATCGTGTTCATTTCGCCGTTGGGGCCGTGCGGATCATGGTACTGCACCCGACGGAGGCGTGCCAAGCATTTGGGCCGCGGCAAAGTTGACGCTCGCGGCGGCTTTTGTTAGTTTGGCAAACTTGATTCATCTTCCAAGGAAAGGTCGAGACATGGCTTACGAGGTGACGCTGATCACCGGCGACGGCACCGGACCCGAGTTGGCCGAGGCCACGCGGCGCTGCGTCGATGCGACGGGCGTGAAGATCAATTGGGACGTGCAAGAGGCGGGCGTCGACGTGATGGCCCGCACCGGCAATCCCCTGCCCGAAGCGGTGATGGAAAGCGTCCGCCGCACGCACTGCGCGCTGAAGGCCCCGATCACCACGCCGGTCGGCACCGGTTTCCGCAGCATCAACGTCCACCTGCGCCAGGCCCTCGGTCTTTACGCCTGCATTCGCCCTTGCAAGCAATACCCCGGCGTGCGCACGTTCTTCAACGACGTCAAAGTCGATTTGGTGATCGTCCGCGAGAACACCGAAGACCTTTACGCGGGCATCGAGTTCGAGCGCGGCAAGGACGATACCAAGCAGTTGATCGAGTTCATCAACAAGATCTCGCCCGACCGCAAGGTGAAAACGCCGGCCGACCAGACCGGCATTTCGATCAAGCCGATCAGCGTGCCCGGGACCGAGCGGATCGTGCGCTGCGCGTTCGACTACGCGCGCGACAACGGCCGCAAGAAAGTGACCTGCGTCCACAAAGCCAATATCATGAAGCACACCGACGGCCTGTGGCTCGACGTGGCGCGGAAGGTGGCGGCGGACTACAAGGACATCGAGTTCGAGGACCGGATCGTCGACAACATGTGCATGCAGTTGGTGCAAAAGCCCGAGTTGTACGATGTATTGGTCCTCGAAAACCTCTACGGCGACATTCTCAGCGACCTGGCGGCCGGCTTGGTGGGCGGGCTGGGCGTGGCGCCGGGCGCCAACATCGGGCCAGAAGGCGCCGTCTTCGAGGCCACCCACGGCAGTGCGCCCAAGTACAAGGGCCAGAACAAGGTCAACCCGACCGCGTTGATTCTTTCGGGCATGCTCATGCTGCGGCATCTCGGCGAGACCGACGCCGCCGCGCGGTTGGAGAAGGCCGTGGCCGACGTCATCGCCGAAGGCAAGAGCGTGACCTACGACCTGAAGCCGCACCGCGACGATCCCACCGCGGTCGGCACGCAGCAAATGGCCGACGCCATCTGCAAGAAGCTGTAGTCCTACCAGCCCCAATAGCCGTTGTACCAAGCGGCGGGGTAGCTCAAGTGGTAGTCGTATCCGTAGGGACTCGGCGCCGAGTTGATGCCGCTCGCGCGGTAGTAGCTGGTCGTCGCCTGCGGCCGGTAGTGTACCGTGCCGGGCGCCGCGTAAACCGGCGCGGGAATGTAACCGCCTTCCACTGCGAAGGCCTGATAAGGCCGGTATGCCGCGTAGCCGCGGAACCCCGGGAGCCGGCCCGAGTTCGGGTATTGCGTGACGGCGTAGTTGCCGTACTGCGGCCGGTAGCCGGGATAGTAATAATACGGAACCTGGGCCTGGGCTTCGCTCGCCGCGATCGCCGACAGAACCAAGGCCGAGAGCACGATCGTCTTCATGGTTTCATCCCCGCGAAAGCCGCAATGTTGACGGAAGTGTACGGATACCCTCAAACGTAGGCTATGAATCCGATGCATTCAAGCGGCATGAACGGTCTTACCGGGCTGTACCAAACGTCGCTGGCCTCGCTCACCGACCTGTATCAGTTGACGATGGCCTACGCCTACTGGAAGTCGGGCACGCACCGGCGCGAAGCGACGTTTCATCTGCTGTTTCGCCGCAACCCTTTTCAGAGCGGCTACAGCGTCGCCTGCGGGCTGGGTTGGGCGATCGACTTCGTCGAGCATTTTCGCTTCGTCGACGAAGACCTCGCCTACCTCGCCACGCTCCGCGGCGCCGACGAGCGGCCGCTATTCGAGCCGGAGTTCCTCGATTATTTGCGAGCGCTGAGGCTGTCGTGCGACATCGACGCGGCGCCCGAAGGCTCTGTCGTGTTTCCGCAAGAGCCGCTCGTCAGGGTGCAAGGCCCGATTCTCGAAGCGCAATTGTTGGAAACGCCGCTCTTGAACTTGTTGAATTTTCAAACGCTCGTGGCCACGAAATCGGCCCGCATCTGCCTCGCGGCGCGCGGCGAGCCGGTGCTGGAGTTCGGCATGCGGCGAGCGCAAGGCATCGACGGCGCCGTGGCGGCCTCGCGCGCGGCGTATGTCGGCGGTTGCGCCGCCACGTCCAACGTGCTCGCCGGCCGCCGGTTCGGCATTCCGGTCAAAGGCACGCACGCCCATAGCTGGGTCATGTCGTTCGACGACGAACTCGAAGCTTTCGAGGCTTATGCCGAGGCGGCGCCCAACAACTGCGTGTTCCTGGTCGACACCTATGACACGCTGGCCGGCGTCCGCAAGGCGGTCGAAGTCGGTCGCCGCTTGCGCTCGCGAGGACACGAACTGCTGGGCGTCCGCCTCGACTCGGGGGATTTGGCGTACCTGAGCATCGAAGCCCGCAAGATCCTCGACGCCGCGGGCTTCGAGCGGGCGGCGATCCTCGGCAGCAACGATCTCGACGAGCACCTGATCGACAGCCTCAAGCAACAAGGCGCGAAGATCAACGTGTGGGGCGTCGGCACGCGATTGGCCACGGCCTACGACGAGCCCGCCTTGGGCGGCGTCTACAAACTATCGGCCGTGCGCTCCCCCGGCGAGACCTGGCGGCCGTGCATCAAGCTCTCGGAGCACACGGCGAAAACATCGACGCCCGGCCGGTTGCAAGTGCGGCGGTTCGAAATCGACGGCCAGTGCGCCGGCGACCTGATCTACGATCTCGATCTCGGCTGCCCGGCGGAGACCATGCTGGTCGATCCCCAAGACCCGCACCGGCGCAAGCGCATCCCGTCCGGCGCGGTCCATTCGGAATTGCTCGCGCCGATTTTTCGCCAAGGCCGGCTGGTTTACCGATCGCCCTCGCTCTCGGAGAGCCGCGACTACGCCGCCGCGCAACTGGCCCGCTTCTCCCCGAGCGTCAAGCGCCTACTGAACCCGCACGAATACCCGGTCGGCCTCGAACCGCGGCTGCACGAGTTGAGGAGCCGGCTGATTCGCGAACTGCGGCAACCGGGTTAGCTGATTCTCTCGAAGGCGGAATTCGTTTCTAAAGAGGAGCCTGGTCTTATTTCTGGGCCTCCAGCAATCGTCGCAGCGCCGGCTCCAACTCCTCTTGAGAATAATTGCCCACAACGCGCCCTTGGGGGTCGATCAACACCAGTTCATATATGCCGTAGCGCTCGCGAGTCACGCTGCGAGTTGCTCCAGGCACGAATCCGGTGGTCGCGGTTCGCTCGGCCGCCTCCTCGGGCATGGGGATCGGCTCAGAGTCGTCGATGAGCGACGTGAACCGGGCCGGCCCGTCGCCCCACAGCGCCTTGCGCATGGCGGCGACTTTCGCAGCCAGCGCCGCGGGATCGTTAACGCGGGCATCGTGGATCGCGATCCAATACACCGCCTGGTCCTTGAAGCGCGCCGGCAGCATGAAGAACGGCGTTTGCTCGGGATGATCGTTCAACTTGTCGCCGTGCCAATTCCAGAAGTTCAGCACGACGACCTGCCCGCGAAGCTCGGCCAGCGGCTTGAATACGGTCGGCGGCATCGGCTTCCCGGCCAGTTCCGGGGCCGGCTGGCCGCGCAGCGCAGCGAACTTCGAAGGCTGCAACGGAATCTCGCCCAGCGAGACTTCGGTCTGCGTGGGCCGGACGACAAAGTCGACGACGGACGACTCGGTCTCGGCCGTGCCGCCGATGCGCAGTTGGTATTTGCCCGGCGGAAACCGGCCCGTCATCTCGCCGCGCAGCGTGTTCGTCGCGGCGTCGGTGTGCATCGCCGCCGGCGAGTAGGCGATGCGGCGCCCCTCGGGGTCGGTCCACAGCGCCCCGATCTGCGTCGCCTCCGGCGCGCCGGCCGGCAGCGCCAGCTCGACGGTGACGAGAGCCGCCGGGCGGAGCTCGAAAATCAGCGGCTTGACCAACTCTTGGGGCATGACCGTGCGGATCGCCATCCGCCGTCCCTCCTCGGAATAGGCGACGAGCATCAGCGGCTCGTTCAATCGGCGCAGCGTTAGGTCTTGCGTGTATTCGAAGCGGCCGTCGGCCGCGACGGCCGCCGAGTCGCGGCCCTCGGTCGGGGGCCTCTTGATCAGGCCCTGCGAAAACTCGAACCCTTGGGTGACGTTATGGACGAACGCGTTTTGCAGCGGGCGGCCCTCGATGTCCGTGACGGTCCCCGTCGTGAGCGGCGTCAGGTACATCTTGATCTCCTGCCCGTCGCCCAGAATGATCGTCGCCGAGCGCATGTTGGGCTGCGACACGGTCAAGCCGAGCACGTCGTCGGGGACGGCGTCGAACCGCGCCTCGCCCTTGGCGTCGGAAAGCTTCTCGACAGGCGCCGGTTCCGCCTCGTCGCGGCTCGACGCATAAGGCGTGACCTTGACCTTCGCCGCTTCGATCGGCTGATCGAAGACGTCTCGCACGGTGACGGCAAGCGGCTTCGTCTTCTTGGTCACGGGCCGCCCTTGGGTGTAGTTTTTGTTCAGGATTCCGTCATGCACGCGGGCGCCGTCGGGAATCGCGTAGCTCATCGCCTCTTCGGGCAACCGCTTGCCGAGGTCGAAGCGGGTCGTCTTGAACTGCGAGCGCGTCGGAGTGTTCAACTCGCCTTCCGCCGCATACCAGACCCCGTCGGCCTGCCCCCATTGCGTGACGCTCCAGTCGTAGACCGAGCGTTCGTTGACGGAGTATTTGTAGCGAACGGGCATGAACTCATGCTCGGTCGAGAGCCGCACCTCGTAGCGCAGTTTGAAGTCGCCGGAGATCTTCGCCCAACTCAGCAAGGCGTCGCCCTCGACGATCTCCACGTTCACTTCTTGGTCCTTCAGCATCGACGACAAGGGCTTGCTGTTGGGAAACAGGCCGAAGATGGGCGCCGCGTCGTAGTCGTGGCGGGAGTAAGACTCCGGCGCAAAAATGCTCACCGAGGGCGGATTGAGGCCGTTCCAGTTGTGCTGCATGGAACCGATGGCCCGCTTGCCGTTCTGCTCCGTGTAAAAATCGTACTGTCGCGTCCGCACGGCGCCGGTCAACTCGGCCGCCTTGCGGAAAGAGCGGCCGGCGCCGTCGCGAGCGAACTCGATTCGCTCTTGTTTCTCGCTCGCCCGCTCATCGTCGGGATTCGCCGGCTGTGGGATGGAGAGAAACTCGATATGGCAGACGGCAAATTTCGCTTCGAGCTTGGCGAGCAAGTCGAGAAACGATGCGTCGACGGCGGCGGGCGGTTTGCGGTCCGCCGGCGGCGCCTTTTGCCGCGGTTCTTCGCCTTTCGGTCCTTTGTCGGCTTCCGACGCGGATGGAGGGGCCGCCTCGCGCGCCACCACTTCGACGCGCACGCATGCGACGAGGACGAGCGCGACGCCGCATGCCGCCAATGTCATTTTGCGGCACAACCCGTCGCCGCTGCCGTCGATCGAAAGAAGGCGCGCCAGCCGGGCGGTCATGACGCGGCCGCCGGCCGCGGCGGCCAGCGGCCAGCCCGCCCGAGCTGGACGGCACAAGCGCAACAGCACCTTGGCGTATTCGAGGCGTTCCTGTTCGGTTCGCGGCGCGAGCGCGTCGCATGCCCATTCGGCCGCCTCATCGAAACGCCGCACGGCCCGCCAAGCCAGCGGATTGAACCAATGCGGCGCGGCCAACAGCCGGACGACGAGCGATTTCCACAGATCGCCGTGGCGGCAATGGGCCAGTTCATGACGGAGCACCGCCAGGCGTTGCGTTGCGTTCAAGTCGCGCCACAAATCCTCCGGCACGAGCACCCGGCGGCCGGAGGGGGTCCAACAGACCAGCGGCCCGACGGACGCGGTCACGCGAAAATCGACTCGCCGCAGCGAGGGCTGCTCGGCCAGCGCCTGTCGCCATTCGTCGAGCCACTCGGGCGCGGCGGGCAACCAACCGCCCACGCTGCACATGAACCGCCAATAACTTACCCCGAACAACGCGAGCGTCGCAAAACCGCCCGCCGCCCAGATGGCCAATCCGAATCGGGCGCCAGCGGCGAGCCAACTTCGACGGCTCTGCGGACGCGCCGCCTGCGACCGGCTTTGCGCCGCGGTCCGCGAAACGTCCAAGTCGCGCTTTGCGCTAACTCCAGAAGCATCGAATTCGTTCGTCCCATTGACGATCGTCGCAGTGGCTTGCACCGGTTCTGCCGGCGGAATGGCGAGCGCCGTTTGCTTCGTCGCGATCGCCTGCCGCCGACCATCGACGGCCTGCACGGTGCCCGGTGCAGGTTCGCCCCAAGGCAGTTCGAGCGTGGGATGAACGATGAGCCAGCCTTGCAGCAGCACCAGGCAACTGGCCAGGCGATGCGCGGACGGCGAAGCGATCTTCAGCAACTTCGCCAGCGCGGCGACGATCAACGCCGAAATTGATAGGGCCGCCGTGGCCCGCAGGAGTTCGGTCGCCCACTGGATATTGGGTTCATTCATGGCGGCTCCTTTCGTGAATGGGCGCCAAGTGCGCGTGCTTCCGCCTCGGCGATCAATCGCTTGAGTTCGGCGATTTCGCCGGGTTCCAGCGTGCGCTGGCGAATCAGTTGGGCGACCAGCGGCGCGATGCGGCCGCCGCTGATCCGCTGCAACAAGAGTCCGAGATGCGAGGCGCTGACTTCTTCCGCGGCCACCAGCGGGCGGTACTTGGCCGGCCGCTCGCCGCGGCGCTGGCAGAGGCCCTTATCGACCATCCGTTGCAGACGGACCTGCACCGTGGTGTAGCCGATTTGGCGGTCGAGCGCCTGATGGACTTCGGACAAGGTGGCGGCGCCTTTGGCCCACAACACCTCGAGCAATTCCAGTTCGCCCGCCGCCATGCGGAATTTCGCCGGTCGTTTTTTCATGGCCCACCGTTGAACACGACATGTGTCGTAACCAGATACTGACAAGTGTCGTAACGGATGTCAAGCAAATTTTTTTGCGGTGTGGCGGCGGATGGCATGGCGACGCCGGCGCGAAACGGGCTTGGCGGGCCGGCGGCGAACGAAGACGCTCGACGCTACAATTCTTCCGGGCGGATTTGCCGCTGCGCCTCCTCCCAGGAGAGCGGCGCGCGAGGAATGGGCGAAGCGCTGTCGTCGGGCGCGCCCCAGCGGCCGCGGCAGCCAGAAGACTCGATCTCGTGCTCCAACGCGGCCAGCCAGTTCGGCAGGTCAAGCCCTGAGCCGGCGGGATGGTCGGTGAACTCGACCAACTCTTGTTCCAGCAACTCGAAGGAATCGCCCGCCGCGCCCGAGCGCGCTTCGTCGACGGCCGGGCGGACCAGCGCCTTGACGCGGTCGATGGCCAGCGTGCGCACGAACCGTTCGCCTAGCCGGTCGGCGATGGTGGGCAGCCGCATTCCGTATTGCTTGCCAAGTTCGGCCAGCCGCTTCAGATGCCAATCGGCGACCTGGCTGGTGCGCTCGGCCACCGAGCGGCGCCACAATTCGGCCGCCGCCACGCGCCCGCGGCGGACCAGAATCTCATGCGCCAACACGACCGGCTTGATGTGCCAAACCACCCGCTCGTAACTCGCCTTGAGCCGCAAGAAATCGAGCAGGATATACAGCAGTTCGCCGCGATCCGATTGCGTGGTCGTGCTGTTGAAGTCCTTGAATTCGGCGTAGTTGTCGACGATGGCCTCGATGACGATCGTCAGGTGCTCGGCGGCGACCGAGCGGGGAATCTCGCGGTCGAGTTCCTCGATCAGCTTTAGCTCTCGCTCGGGATCGTCGTCGTTCTTCAACCGCTCGAGCCAGGCGGCCGCGCCCTGGTGCAAGATGCCGCGCAAATTGCCGACGTTCAGGAATCGCGTCGTGAACAAATCGTGGCCGTAGCGTTCGACGAAGGCCGCCAGCCCTTGCCAGCGCTCGGGGTCGGCGACCTTTTCCATCACCGACAGCCGCAACGAGCGGCTATGGTCGAGCCAGCGCTTCAGCAGCGATTCGGTCAACGCTTTCAAACCATCGATCAGCTCGGCGTCGGCCGCCGAAAGCGGCCCGCCCGCGGCGTCATCGGAGGTAGATTCGGGTCCGGCGGCGGCCACGATCGCCTGCACCAGCGCGCGATAGCCGACCTCGAACAGATGGTCGAACTCGGTGATGGCGCCCTCCTGCGCCGGTCGATGCTGTTCCATGGCCTGCGCCGCGGCGATCACCTGGACGCCTTCGGTCAACAGTCCCAGCCGCGGCAGCCCGCGCAGCAAGGTCAGCATCAACTGCTGGATCGTTCGCGCGCCGACGATCTGGCCCGGAGCGCCCCGCCGCGAAAGGGGAATGTATAGGATCGGCTCGCGTTCGAGCGTCTCGCGCAGGGCGGGGAACAATTCGCGCACGCGCGCCGCGTCGCCGCGGAACATGGCCCGCAAGACTTCCACCGCCTGCTGCTCCCACTCCGCCAGATCCTGGCGCCCGTCCAAGCGGTCGCCGGCGGCGAGCAGCCACCTGGCGGCGGACGACGTTTCGACGCAGGCGTCGATGATGTCGGCCAGCAGCGACTCCTTGACGAGCCGGCAGCGATCGTACTCAACCAGCGACTCTTGCGTGCCCGAGACGTTCGGCAGTCGGAAATCGTGGGCGTTCTGCAACAGTTCGAACAGCCCGCGTCGATTGCTTACGGCCCGCTCGAACCAGGCGCCGAGCGTTTCATCTCGGCAGGCGGCGAGTTGGCGGGGAAAGGCCGCGGCGAGCTTCCACAGCCGTGCCACGGTCGCCAGAAAGGCCAGCCGCGGGCCGAGCCGCGCCGCCTCGAAATCCAATTCGAAGTCGCTCGCTGGTCCCTGTCCTTCGAGCATGTCGGCCTCGCGGCCGTCGGCCGTGCTGTCGCGATACGTCACCTCGTCGTAGGCGGCGCTGAACAGGTTCTTGGGATCGTCTTCGTCGGCGTCCTCGTCGCGCGAATCCGCCGCGTCGGAATCGACGGCGCCTGCGGAACGGCCGTCCAGCGGACCGCAGTGCGGGACTTCCCAGAATTCGTCGGCGTTCGCTTCGAGATGATCGAAAAACTTCGAGATCAGCGACCAGCACTGCTCGGGCGGCGGAAAGCCCGCTTGCGGTTGCTGGGCCGCCATCCGCAACGCGGAGACCCAGCGCACGGCCAACTCGTGAAAAGAGTATTCATCCTCGGCCAGCGGAACCTGTTCGACCTGATTGAGCCACTGCACCAGCAACGCGCGGGCGGCGACGAAATCTCGCTGCTCGAGCAGCGCTTCGACGACCAGGGCGTAGGCCTTCGGCGAGTTGAAGCGTTCGACGTGAGTTCGCCAAAAGGCGATGTCCCCCGCCGCCGTGCCGGCCTCGTGCCAGGCGCGCAGCGCGTGGGCGACGTGATCGGCTGACTCGACCGCCTCGCGGCCAGAAACGTGCGCCACCCCCGCCACGTCAAGCGTGGCGAACTTGTCCCACCAACGGGCCATCTTTTTCATGCCGGCCGAAACGCTCTCGGCCAGTTCTCCCTCGCCGTGCGCGGCGGCCTCCGCCTGCAGCCGCGCATAAAGCCCGAAAATCTGGGCGACCAGTTGAATCAGGACGTCGACCCGGTGGTCGCGCACGCTGTTTTCCATCGCCGGGAAGAGGCTGAATTGGCCTTGGAAGCCCAAGATGTTCCAGGGATCGACCAGCGCGCCGCAATCGATGGCGTCGCGAAGCAGTTTGTCGATTTCGGGCAACATTCGCCCGGCCAGCGAAAGCTGGCCGCGGTCGATGGCGTGGCGTCCGGCCGTCAAGCGGCCGTTGATCTCGCAGAGCATTCTCGCCGAAGCCACGGGCACCACGCGCGCCTGCCGGCTACTGGCCTCGGGATAACCCATGCGGGCGAACAACTGGGCCAGGTGGACATGTTGCAATTGCACCGCCCGCAGCCGCGCCAGACGCTGATTCAAGTGTTGCCGGGCGCCGCCGAAGGGTTGCCGCAACGTCGCCGCCTCGGCGCGCAATCGTTCGCCGTGCGGACCGGCGAGGCCGTCCAGCAACCGCACGTAAAAGGCGTCGCGATAAGCGGCGATGCGCGGCGCCAAGACGGCCAGCGTGACGCCGGAATCGTGGGTTTCAGGATCCCGGCCGCTGACGCCCGAAGCCATCAACATGACGCCCGCAAGCACCGCCCCGGCTTCGAACAAGACTTCCTCGGGCGGCAGGTCGCCGGGGGCGAGCGTCCGCTCGACCAGCGCGTCGAGAGAGACCTCGGTCAGCACGAAGCGGCGAAAGCGGCCCTGCGAATCGAGGTGGTGCGGATCCCACTGACCGAACTGGTAGTTGGGCCGCTTGTTCACCGGATGATCGAAATCGTAGGCCCGTGGGTCCAAAGCTAGTTCGTCGAGCGACGCGAGATCGAAGTAGGCGGCTTCCAAAACGTCCGCGTCGGCGGCGGACAAAATGGCCAGAGCCTGTTCGATCACGGCGCGGTAACGGCCGACGCCCACGCCGGCGCCTGCGAGATACAGCGGAATCGGCCGCACCCACTCATGTGCGTAAGGCTCGATCCGTTGCGCCGTTCGCAGCACGGCCACCGGGCGATGGCCGATGAAGTCATTCAGTTGGCCGAGGGCCCCGGCGATAATGCGATCGGACTCGTCCCACGGCGGGCCTTGGGCGAGCACGGCTTCGCAGGCCCTCGCCACGAAAAACGGCCGAAACAAAGCCTCGGCGGGCTGATGGGACAACAGCTCGCGATGGTGCTGCTGGTATGCCGGCAACAGCCGATCGAATACCAAGGCGATGACGGCCGCGGCCTGTTCGACCTGCTGAAAGGCGGGCTGAGAGGCCTCTCGTGCGGCTTGGAGTTGGGCGCCGAGCAAGTCGCCGAGCACGCGCCAGGCGCGATCCCGCTGGGCGGGATCGGCCTCGATCAAGCCGAACAGGGCGTTCGTGTTGCGTTGAAAGCGGGGGTCGGGGGCGCCGGACGAAAAATTCAGGTAGCCCAGCATCTCCTGAAGAGTTGGCTGGGCCTCCTGGCCCACATTCCGCACATCCATCGAGCCCGCTCTCCCTCCGCCCGCCGCGCGCGTGCTTTCCGCAGAAACCCTTGAATTTTCGTTTCGCCGCTCCGAGTTCTAGCTATGATAGAGACGTAAGCCTGGATTCGCTATCCGTCGCGAGGAGAAACATGTCACGAACCGCCTGGGCCGCGCTCGGTTTTTCGATTCTGCTGGGGGGGGCGCAGCCGGCCCGCGCGCAGAGCGTGCGCGGCGGCATCATTCCGGTCCAGACGGCCCGCCGCCAGGGCCTGGAACGGGCTTGGGCGGTGCAGGTGGAGATCGACCGCGCGCGCGGACGCGTGGCGCATATCGCGCTGCACGACGGGCTGCTGGTAGTGCAGTCCGACCAGGCCGCGCTCCACGCGCTCGACGCCGAGACTCGCCGCACGCTGTGGGTCGGGCACATCGGGTCACCCGGCCATCCGACGACTCGCCCCGCCATCAGTGATCAGTTCGTCGCGGCCACCAACGGCGGCGATCTGTATTTGTTCGAGCGCGCCACTGGTCGCGTGCTATGGAAGAAATATCTCGAAAGCGTGCCTTCGGCCGGGCCGGCCCTGGGCGCCGAGCGGGTCTATGTGCCGATGGTGAACGGCGTCGTGGCCAGTTACCGGCTGCCGGTGCGATCGGATCGAGGAACGCCCACGGAACAATTGGCGAAGGACTGGCCGCTCCGCTATCGCGGCAACGGCATGGCCGACGCCGCGCCGATCGTCACGCATTCCAGCGTGGCCTGGGGGACGGCCGCCGGCAATGTTTATGCTTGCACGACCGATACGTTGGTGGCCCTCTACCGCTTCAGAACGCACGATGCGATCAGCGCTCCGTTGTGCTACAGCCCACCCTACATTTACGCCGCCTCGCGCGACGGTTACCTATATGCCCTGGGCGAGGCTCGCGGCAATACGCGCTGGCAGTTTTCCACCGGCAACCCGATCGTCGAACGCCCGGTGGCGGTCGGCGATGCGCTGTTCGTGATTACCGAAACGGGCGGCATGTTCCGTCTCAACGCCGACACGGGCGCGCAAGAATGGTTCGTGCCGGGCGTGTTTCATTTCGTCTCGGCCAGCCCGACGCGGCTGTACACGGTCGATTCCAGCGGACGGCTGTTGATTCTCGATGCGCTCAGCGGCGCCCGCGTGGGCGCGTTGGCCACGGAGCACCTGCCCCTCAAAGTGCTGAACATCGAGACCGACCGGATCTATCTCGCCACGACCTCGGGCATGATCCAATGCTTGCACGAATTGGCCTTGAACGAGCCTTTCGTGCATGGCGCCGTCGGCCCGCCGCTCGATGCGGTCGAGGAGCCTGCTGAAGGCGGCGAAGACAAGGCCAAGGATGAAAAGGCCATGCCCGCCGCGGACCCCAACGATCCGTTCGGCGACGAGAAGCCGAAAAAAGCGGACGACGCCGAAATGCCGGCCGACGGCGAAGAGGAAAAGATGGCCGAGGAGGGCGCCGGGGAGCAATAGGCTTTCTGGTTTGGTCTACCAGTAGAACACGCGTTCCCCTGCATGAATCTCGACGGGCTTTCCCTCGATCACCGCTTGTTGTTGTTCCGTGCTCGGCATGGTTCAATTATATCACGCCGCAGGAAACGGCCCAAGCGGCAGGCGAGGAAGTGCTGACGGCGATCGGCTTGTACCCCGCGAGGCCAGCGCGACGCCTTTGCCGCGCCCGCTTCTGAACTCCCGTCGCCGCCGTTATATTACGGGCTTGCGACGATCTTCTTCTCGCCAGGTATGACGAGCGACATGCAATCGCCCCGCATCGAACGAGCTTTGATCAGCGTCAGCGACAAGTCGGGCCTGGCCGCCTTGGCGCGCGGGCTGGCCGACGCCGGCGTTGAGCTGTACAGCACCGGAGGCACGCGCCGGCATTTGGAAAGCGAGGGCTTCGCCGTCAAGGACGTGGCGGCCTACACCGGCTTTCCGGAGATGATGGACGGCCGCGTGAAAACGCTGCACCCCAAGGTCCACGGCGGAATTCTTTGCCGCCGCGATCATCCGGAAGACATGAGCGCTCTGAAGACCCACGGCATCGCCAGCTTCGAGTTGGTGGCGGTCAACCTCTATCCGTTCGCCGCCACCGTCGCCCGGCCCGGCGTCGACGACGAGGAGGCCATCGAGCAGATCGACATCGGCGGCCCATCGCTGATCCGCGCGGCCGCCAAGAACCATGCCTTCGTCACGGTCGCCACCAGCGCTGCGCAATACGCGGCGATCTTGGAACAGATCGCGGCCGGCGGCTCGACGACGCTCGAATTCCGCCGCCGCCTGGCGCGAGACGCCTTCGCCCACACGGCGGCTTACGACGCGGCCATCGCCGATTATTTCGCCCGCGCCGAAAGCCGCGAAGCGTTTCGCGAGAGCTGGCGCCTTGAATTGGCGCGCAAGGAAATCTTGCGCTACGGCGAGAACCCGCACCAACGTGCCGCGCTGTACGCCGAGCCGGGGGCGCGCGGCGCCAACTTGGTTTCGGCCCGGCAGCGCAACGGCAAGGAATTGTCGTACAACAACCTGCTCGATCTCGACAGCGCGCTGGCGATCGTCCGCGGCCTGCCGGGCGAGGCCGCCGTGGTCGTCAAGCACAACAACCCTTGCGGCGCGGCCTCGGCGGAAACGCTGGCGCTCGCCGCGCGGCAGGCGCTCGATGGCGACCCGCTCAGCGCCTTCGGCTCGGTGCTGGGGTTCAACCGCGAGGTCGACGCGGCGACGGCCGAGGTGCTGGCCGAGCCGGGCCGCTTCGTCGAAGCGATCGTCGCTCCCGGCTTCGCCCCCGCGGCCCTTGAGATTTTGACCACGCGGCCGAAATGGAAGGCCAACGTGCGGTTGATGGAGGTGGGCGAGTTGGAAGTGGAAACGCCGCGCTGGGAGCATCGCCGGCTGGCGGGCGGAATGCTGATTCAAGAGGCCGACAACCTGCCCGACCCGGAGCACGAGTGGCAAGTCGTCAGCCGGCGCCAGCCCACGGAAGCCGAGCGCGACGATCTGCGCTTCGCGTGGTCGGTCGTGCGGCATGTGAAATCGAATGCGATCGTGCTGGCAAAGTCGCTCACGCTGCTCGGCGTCGGCGCCGGTCAGATGAGCCGCGTCGATTCGGTGCAGATCGCCCTGGCCAAGGCGGGCGCCAAAGCCGCCGGCGCGGCGCTCGGCTCCGACGCGTTCTTTCCGTTTGCCGATTCGATCCAAGCCGCCGCGGCCGCCGGTGTGAAATCGGTGATCCAGCCAGGCGGTTCGCGCAACGACGGCGAGGTGATCGCCGCCTGCGACGAGCACGGACTCGCCATGATTTTCACCGGCCGCCGGCACTTCAAGCATTGAATGAGCACTCTTCTCGACCAGATCGTTGCGACCAAGCGCCGCGAGATCGAAGCGGCCAAGACGGCCCGGCCCGAATCGGCGCTCGAATCGCAATTGGCCGGCGCTCCGCCCGTCCGCGATTTCTTCGCGGCGCTGGCCCAAGCGGGGCCGATCCGGCTCATCGCCGAAGTCAAGAAAGCGAGTCCCTCGCAAGGCGTGATCCGCGCCGATTTCGATCCGGTCGAAATCGCACGGACCTACGAGCGGCACGGGGCCGCCTGCATCAGCGTGCTGACCGACGAAAGCTACTTCCAGGGAAGTCTCGACGACCTGCGACGGGTCCGCGCCGCCGTCGGCTTGCCGGTGCTGCGCAAAGATTTCATTCTCGACCGTTATCAACTGCTCGAGGCCCGCGCCGCCGGGGCCGACGCGGTGCTGCTGATAGCCGAGTGCCTGGACGATTGCCGCCTGCGGGCGCTACACAACGAAGCGCTGGAATTGGGCCTGACGCCGCTGGTGGAACTCTACGAGCCGGCCAATTTACCTCGCGTGCTAGAGGCCGGCGCCACGCTCGTCGGCGTCAATAATCGCGATTTGCGGACCTTCGAGGTCGACCTGGGACACACGATGCGCATGCGGTCGCAAATCCCCGACGACTGTCTGCTGGTCGGCGAAAGCGGCATCCGCAGCCGCGCCGACGTCGAGCGGCTCGAAGCGGCCGGCGTCGACGCCATGCTGGTCGGCGAGAGCCTGATGCGGCGGCCGGACATCGGCGCCGCGGTGGACAAGCTGCTTGGGAAGGGCGAGATTGGCGGTTAGAGGTTGGGGGGGTTGCTGTCCAGGCGAGTAGAACAAGGAGACCGGAGGAACCCATGACGCCGACCATCACGATCCAGGAAGCACAGGCCCGGCTCGCGGATCTTATTCACCAACTCGCCCCAGGCGACGAAGTGGTAATCACGGAAAACAGCCAGCCGGTGGCCAAGCTAGTCGCCCAGGCGCCGCCCCCCTGCAATCCGCGGCAACGAGGAAGCGCCAAGGGAAAGCTCATGATCCATGCCGAAGACGACGAGCACCTTGAAGACTTCAAGGAATACATGCCGTGAGGCTTCTCCTCGACACTCACGCTTTCTTGTGGTTCATCCTCGACGATCCCCAATTAAGCGCCAAGGCGGATGCTTTGATCAGCGATCCATCGAACGAGGTGAAGATCAGCCCAGCGTCATACTGGGAAATCGCCATTAAGATCAGCGTCGGAAAATACTCCTTGCCCGAGCCCTATGCGGTCTTCATGGAACGGGAGATTGCGGCCAATGATTTCCGCATATTGCACATCGAGCCAAAGCACGCCGCTACTGTCAGCGCGATGCCGTTTCATCATCGCGACCCGTTCGACCGACTAATCATCGCTCAGGCGACGGTGGAGCAATTCGCCATCGTGAGCGGCGACACGGAGTTCGATGCTTACGGGATCACCAGATTCTGGTAGCCAACTTTGCACAGCAAACGGGCCTTCGGCTAAAACGATCCGGTGCTGCTGAAATCGTATTCATCCCTCATTTGAGCCCGGTCTTCGAAACGGGTGAAGTCCTGGAGCCAAGTTAGCTTTACATCTCCTGTCGGCCCGTTGCGCTGCTTGGAGAGGATGATGTCGGCCTGGCCCGCCACGCGGGCCTTGTCCTCGTCGTTGGTCATGTAGTATTCGTCGCGGTGGACGAACATCACCACGTCGGCGTCCTGCTCGATGGCGCCGCTTTCGCGCAGGTGGCTGAGCCGCGGCCGGTTGTCTTTCGACACTTCCGCCTGCCGATTCAACTGCGCCAGGCACAGCACCGGCACTTTCAACTCGCGGGCCAACCCTTTCAATCGCCGGGCAATCTTGGCCACCTGTTCCTGCCGCGGGTCGCGCGGATTGTCGGGCTCGATCAACTGCAAGTAATCGATCACGACCAGCGCCAGGTTCTGGCGGCGTTTCAAGCGCCGCGCGGTGGCCGCGATTTCGGTCATCGTGCGGCTGGGCGTGTCGTCGATGAACAAGGGAGCGGCGCTCATCTTCGCCGAGGCCGTAACCAGCTTGGCGCGGTCGCCCGCCGAGATGAAGCCGTTGCGCAGCTTGTGACCGTTGATGCGCCCGTAGGCGCAGAGCATGCGCTCGCCTAGCTCCAAGCGAGACATTTCCAAGCTGACGAACAGCACCGTGCGCCCCAGTTCGACGGCCACGTGCTCGGCGATGTTGCTGGAGAACGCGGTTTTGCCCATGCTGGGCCGGGCGGCAAGAATCAGCAGTTCTCCTTCGTGCATGCCGCCGGTCATGCCGTCCAGGTCGGTGTAGCCGGTCGACATGCCTCCCACGCCGCCCCCTTTTTCCAAGCGCGCGTCGATGCGAGTCAGCGCTTCGTGCAGCACGTCTTGCAAGGTCGCCAAATCCCCGGTCCCTTGGTCTTCGAGGATGCGAAACACGCGTTCTTCCGCCCGCGACAGCAGTTCGCGGCTTTCGAGCGATTGATCGAAGGCGTCTCGAAGGATCTCGGTGCTGGCGTGAATCAGCGAACGGAGCGTGGCTTTGTCGCGGACGATCTGCGAGTAATAGACGGCGTTGGCCGCGTGCGGCACGGCCTCGGCCACGTCGGCCAGATACGCCACCCCGCCGATCGCCTCGATGTCGCCGCTCTTTTTCAGCCGCTCGTGCAACAACGTGGCGTCGATTCGCAGACCGTCGTTGTGCATCGCCAGCAGGTGATTGAACAATACCTGGTGGTGCGGCGAGTAGAAGTCAGGCGGCTTGAGCAGCAGCGCCACCTCGTCGCACAGCTCGGGGTCGAGCAGCAAGCTGCCCAGCACGCCGCGCTCGGCGTCGAGGTTCTGCGGCGGCAGCCGGTCCAGAATCTCGGACGTTGCGCGCTCCCGGGCGCCATCCCTATCGTCGATTCGCTGGAAAGTGGCCATCGCCTAGGGGAATCTCCGTGTCGAGAACCATCTTGAACGCGGCGCCGCGGAATCAATGCTCCGCAAAACATTGTTTTACCATAGCGGCGCGGGGCATAGCATGTAAAAGCCAAGAGCCGGAATCGAACTGATTCCGGCTCTTGACTTGCGGTTCGCTCGGGTGACGAGAAAAAGCCCCTCGTCTTAGGCTTTCTTCGTCTCGGGCTTCTTCGCTTCAGCGGGCTTGGCTTCGGCCTTCTTTTCAGCGGGCTTCTTTTCGGCGACGTCGTCGCTGACCGTCGGCACGACCCAGACCTTCAACTCGGCCTCGATCTCGTGACCCAAGTGGATCAGCACGGTGTACAAGCCAAGCTCCTTCAGCGGGCCGCGGAGCCGGACCTGGTCGGTGGTCACGGTGATCTCGGCGCGCTTCAAGGCGTTGACGATCTCGGTGGCGCCGACCGAGCCATAGAGGTGCCCCTCGTCGTTGGCGTTGGCTTCGATCGTCACGCTCTGGCGACCCAGTTCGTCGGCCTGCGCTCGCAAGCCGGCCAATCGCGTGTTTTGGATCGCTTGCAACCGGGCGCGGTGTTTCTCGATCATCCGCTTATGGTGATCGGTGGCCAAAGCGGCCAGGCCCTGCGGCAGCAGGTAATTGCGAGCGTAGCCGGCCTTGACGGAGACGACGTCGCCCTGCTTGCCGAGATGGTCGACCGATTGAATCAGCAGCAACTCGATGCCGCCGTGCGGCCCTCGCGGCAAGCGCTTGTTGCCGCGATGCGCCTTGCGCTTTTGGGCCTGGTCCAATTTCGTGCTGAGATTTGGCATGACGGATTCCAACTAGAATTCTGATGTATTCGCAACCCGTTAAAACGGGATATCGTCGTCCGGCGCACGCGGCGCCGAGGCCGAACCGCTCGGCTCTCCGAAGTCGGCCGGCGCGCCGTATTCGCCTTCATCGTAGGCGGGCGCGCGGCCGCCACCCGCGGGCCGGCCAGCGCCGCCGCCCCCTCCGCCCGACTTGCTGCTGAGCAATTGCATCCGCTCGCCGACCACCTTCAACTTGGAGCGATTTTCGCCGGTGTTTTTGTCCTGCCACTTGTCCTGCTTCAGCCGGCCTTCGATCAACAGCGGCGAGCCTTTGCTGGTGTATTCCGTGACGACCTCCGCCGTGCGGCCCCAGAGCGTCACGTCGACGAACGTCACTTCCTCGACCCATTCCCCGTTGGCGCCTTTGCGTTTATCGTTGACGGCCAGCGTGACGTCCGTCACCGCCATGCCGCTGGGGGTATAACGCAACTCGGGATCGCGCGTGAGATTGCCGACCAACACGACTCGATTGTAGCTTGCCATATCCCCCTCGCACTCAAAAGGACCGCTTAGCCCAACTCCGCGACTTCTTCCTCGCCGGGGACTTCTTCAATGGCTTCGACCGCCTTGGCCGGCTCCGGCCGGCGGCTCTTGGCCAAGTCGGCGCCCGCGCTCAGCGCATGGCTCACCAGGGCGTCGACGATCCGCGGCTCGACCTTGAGCGTCAGCGAACGCAGGATGCTCTCGCTAAGCTGGCACTCTCGCTCCAGCGCGGGCAGTTGGCGTCCGTCCAGTTTGAAATAGGCCAGCCAGTAGGTTCCCTTGCGCTGGCCGTTGATCGGGTAGGCCAACCGGCGTTCTTCCCACAGGCGGCTCACGAGAATCTCGCCGCCGAGCTTGGTCACCATCTCGGCGACTTGTCCGGAGACGCCGACCTGGTCGCGCCCGTAGCGGTTGGAGTCGAAAATGAATAGGCCTTCGTAGACGTTTTGTGCCAAAGCGTGCTCCTCGTGCTTGCGATCCGATGTTTTTTCTTGGGTCCGCCGTGTTTTGGGTGGTTTCGCGTCAAGCGTTGAATTGGTTCATGCAGCTCTCGACGCCTTCGTGCGCCCACGCCACGACCGCGTCTGCCGCTCGCCAAATCGCCGCGTCGATTTCGCTCCGCTCGGCTTTGGCGAACTTGCCCAGCACGTAATCGGCCGCGTCCCAGCCGTCGGGCGGCGCGCCGATGCCAATTCGCAAGCGGGCGAAGTCTTCGCCGCCCAGGCGGCGAACGATGTCGTCCAATCCTTTTTGTCCGCCCGACGACCCTTTGGCCCGGAAGCGGAGCTTGGCCAAAGGGAGATTCAAGTCGTCGCAAACGACCAGCAAGTCCCGATTGGCCAACTTATAAAAATCTCGAGCCTGCACGACGCTCGTGCCGCTCTTGTTCATAAACGTATGAGGCGAGAGCAGCAAGGCCCGCTCGCCCTTCAGATTAGCATCGACCGTCTCGCCTTGGAAGTTCGACCGGCCGGAACCAGTACCGAACAGCCGCGACAACTCGGCGATCACCTCGAAACCGACATTGTGCCGCGTCGCTTGGTACTTGCGGCCGGGATTGCCTAATCCAACCACCAGCTTCATGGCCGACCACCAATTTTCATGGCCTTGGCCAGCCCTACTCTTCCTCCGACTCTTCTTCCGCCTTGCGGCCGATCACCTCGGGTTCGGCGCCTTCGGCCACGGCTTGTTCTTCCTCTTCGGCCTTCGGCTCGACGCACTGCACGATGACCATTTCCGGATCGGACAACAAGACCACGCCCGAGGGCAATTCGATCTGGGCGGCCGTCAGCGCGTCGCCCAACTTCAACTCGTTGACGCTCATGTGCAACTTGTCGGGAATCGAAGTCACCAGGCACTCCGCCGAAATCTGATGCACGAGTTGGCTCACGATGCCGCCGTCCTTGACGCCCGGCGCTTCGCCGCGAAGCTCGACGGTCAATTCGACTTCGACCTTTTCGTCGGCGGAAACGCGGCTCAAGTCAACGTGCAGCACTTCCGTGCCGAAGACGTCCCACTGCAATTCGCGAATGAAAGCCTTCTCCGAGACCGCGCCCGTCAAATCGACGACGCGGGCGCCGTGACGAATGACCGCCCGCACCTGGTCGGCTGCCGCCGAGAGGCTCAAATTCGCCTCGCCGTGCCCGTACAGCACGACCGGAATCAGTCCTTCGTGGCGCAACCGCCGCGCATGACGCTTGCCCAGGCTCTCCCGACTCTCAACCTTCAAGACTTCCGACATTGACCGATCCTTAACGCCCTGTCTTACTTGCTTCTCGATAGCGCGAATCTCGCTATTTTGCCGGAATCGGCTGCGATTGCAAGGGGAGAAGCGTTCGGTTTTCAGCTTTTCAGTGTTCAGTTGGATACTGAAAACCGAACACCGAAACTGAAAACTCAGTCCGCCGTGAGCCACTCGTAGCTCCAGAACGGATTGCCGCACTGCAAGCACTTCTCTTCGTTGGCGAGCACTCGCCCGTGGCAATGCGGGCAATCGGCGATGCCGGGCAGAATGGCGACCTGGCGCTTGCGCGCCGATTCGGCGCCCTGGTGGTCGCCGAATGCCAGCGCCGTGGCGACCCAAACCGCCGACGGAAACAGCCGGTAGATGACCAGCGGCGCGTGTCCCGCTTCGGGCAAGGTGCGTTCGAGAATTTGGGAAAAGGCTCGTCGCCGATCGTCGGCGGATTTCGAAAGATAGTGCGACAGGCGGTTGTTCACGGCGGGGTTCTTTTGCGCCGCGCCCAATCGCAATCGGGCCAGCCACTCGAGATACCAGGCATCGCCCTCGCCCAGGTAATGGCCCTCGGCGACCTTCGCCGTGGACTCGGCGATCTGGTACAACTCGATTTCATTACGGGCCAACTCGGGCTGCATCAAGGCGGCGGTCGAGATCAGCATCGAATCGAGACCGATGGGGTGTTCCGCATCGCCGTGCGCCCTCAAGTACAGCAAATCTCTCAGCGCGCTGAGGCCGTCGGCCAAAGAGTTGACGACCTGAGCCCCGTCTTGGCGGCCGTGCTGCTGGTTGAACGCCGCCGCCGCTTCGGAGCGACGCTTGATTCGATCTTCCTTGTCGCCGCCTCGCCCGCCGCTTGCGGGGGCGTCGCCACGTTCATCGGCCATCGGAAAATTCGCTTAAGACAGACTGCAAGTGCTTGCCTTCGTCGCGCGCCTCGCGATTCGTTCCCCTTTTTTCAACGATAATGGCCTTTCGCGGCGAATGCCAGAGCCGGCGCAAAGTCAGCTTGCGAAAGGAATAGCCGCCAGGCCATCGGAACCCAAGGCCGAACCGCCTTACCTTGCTCGCTCGGCCAGGGCCTCGATGGACTGCCCCGTGCTGATTTCGCGCAGCTCGAAGAACTGGCCCCGCGGAATGACCTTATCCATGCCCTGAAGATCGAGGGCGTGGTCGGTCGCCATCGTGAATAGCTCTGCGCGATTCGGGCGCAGGCCCGAGCGATGCAGGGTGCGATAGACCTGGAAGAAGGTCAAGGTGAGGGCCGTTTCCGCCGCCTGCTCGTCGCCTTCGAGATAGCCGACCAAAAAGGCCTGCAATTCGCTCCGATAGGCGTCGAAACATTCTCGGAACGCCCGGTTGGCATGCCGGCGTTTCTGACAGGCCGCCTCTTGATCGGGCGTTTTCATGGCTGGCCGCTCCCCCCGGTGTAGAACGCCGCGAAGTGGCGTGTACCGCAAGCGTAGGTCGCTGAACGGCACTGTCAAACGCTTGGCGGCGATCAGCGTCGCGATCGTTAGATTCCACACGGCGGGAAATTATCGGCGCTGCGAACCTCAACGGCGGGACAATGGGCCACGATGGATTTTCTTAAAAAAGTCGCATCGCAAATTCCGGCAAATTGCATTAGCCTGAGGCGTCCTGCGACATGTCAAGACGCATTCGAAAGCCGATTCTTGAAGGAGCGCGCCCGATGCAAAAGTGCAGAATTGCGGCCGGCGGTTTCTTATTGCTCGTCCTTGCGATGTTCCCTAGCCAGCCGACGGCCGCGGCGCCGCAGGATGAGGCTATACCTGCGACAGCGGGCGAATCAGCGCCAGAGCGAGAACACGTCGAGCAGCCCGAACTGCGCGAAGCGCTGCTGGCCCGGATGGCGAAGGACCAGGAAGCGCGAAAGGCGTTCTTGGCTTGGGATCGTCAAAACAAAGCGGCATCGAAAGCGGCCGCGGAGCGGGCGGAAGAGTCGGCGCCGTTTCTGGAAATGGTGAAAACCGATCGCGAGAACCGCGAGTGGTTGAAAACGATCGTCGAGCGTCACGGCTGGCCGGGAAAGACGCTAGTCGGGACGGACGGGGCTCACGCCGCCTGGCTGCTCGTACAGCACGCCGATCTCGATTTTCAACGCGATTGCCTGCGGCGAATGGAGCGATCCCGGCCCGGAGAAGTGGCCAAGGTCGATCTGGCTTATCTTACCGACCGCGTGCGGCTGGCTGAGGGAAAACCGCAAGTTTACGGGACGCAGATCGAAATTAAAGACGGCCGCTGGCAGCCGCGAGATGTCGAAGATCCCGACAACCTCGATCGCCGCCGAAAGGAAATCGGCCTGCCCCCGATCGCGGAGTATCTTAAACAGGCCGAGGAGGTCTACGGACCGCCGTCCCCGGCGCCTGACAAGCCGGATGAAAAGACGCCTCACTGAAAGACGTGGCGGCTTTACCCTGTCGGCCGGGGCGCCTTCGCCCGGCCAGCGGTTCATCCTTCGTCCTTCCGCCTTCACCCTTCTTTGCCGCTCTTCTCCCTACTGGACGCCCATTGCGTAAATGGTAAGATAATACCACCTTAGGGTCGGCGCGGCGGATCGTGTCGAGCTTCGAGTCTGGGAGCCTTGCATGGCGGAAAAAGAAGAAGCGTTGGAAGTCGAAGGAGTCGTGACGCAGGCGCTGGCCAATACGCGCTTTCGCGTGACGCTCGAGGGCGGCCATTCGGTGATCGCCCACGTCGCCGGCCGAATGCGGAAGAATTTCATTCGCATCGTGCCCGGCGACAAGGTCCGCGTGGAACTCTCTCCCTACGACCTGACCAAAGGCCGGATTACCTTCCGCGAGCGCTGAACCGCTCCGCCGGCGACCTCGCAAGAGCCGATTCTACCTTTGCGCTGGCTGGCGCCGGTTTTTCCGGCTGCGGACGTCAGGCGCCCCTCGAAAAGCGGACCTAAAATTCCCAGGAACGCCGGGTTTCTCGTTTTTCCGTCCCCGCATTGGCGCCGCCGCGCGAATTTGCGTAAAACTTAGGCTCGCAACGTGGGGTATGTTCTGCGGGCGCCGCCGAAACGGAACACTCGCGAAACTTGGTTTTCGCGCGATCGCACCAAGTACAAATCATTTTTTTCGGATTGCTGAAGGAGTTGAACGTGAAGAAGACTCTCATGTCCGTTTTGGCTTTCGTCCTGCTGCTTGGTGCAGCGGTTCGAGCCACAGCGCAAGAAGACGCATCGACCGAGGTCAAACCGGTCGTCGTCGTTTCGTTTTCGGGCTATGGGGAACTGAAGCGTGACCTGGAATACCTGGGCACGACGTCCGGCAATCCGGACATGGCGAAGACGCTGGAGGGGATGTTGGCATTGTTCACGCAAGGCCAAGGGCTGGCCGGCCTCGACCAGGACAAGCCCTGGGGCGCCGCCGCGAGCTTGCCCGAGGGCGGACTGCCGAACGTGTTGGCGTTTTTGCCCGTCAGCGATCTGCAAAAGCTGCTCGGCGCGTTAGCGGGGCTCACGGGCGAGCCGGTCGACAAGGGCGACGGCGTGCTGGAGATCAAGCGCGACGCGAATTCGATCTTCATCAAGGAGCAAGACGGTTGGGCGTTCGTCGCCCAAACGCCCGAGGCCCTGGCCACGCTGCCCGCCGATCCGCTCAAGATCTTGGGCGGGCTCGAAAAGCAATATGACATCGCGGTGCGGCTGAACATTCAAAACATTCCCCAGGCCCTGCGCGACTTTTTCACCGACACCCTCAAGGCCCAGGTCGAAAAAAGCTTGCAGCAAGCCCAGGACGAGGACGACGAGGACGGGGAGCAGTCCAAGCTGCACGCCCAGATCGCCCGCAACCAAATGGAAACCCTGGCCGCGGCCGTCAACGATTTGGACCAGATCACGCTGGGCTGGTCGATCGACGGCGAAGGCAAGCGGGTGCTCATCGACCTGGACATGACCGCCGTGGAAGACAGCGACACCGCCGGCCAACTGGCCGAGGTGGCGAACAGCGCCTCGAAGTTCGCCGGCTTCATGGTCCCCGAAGCGCTGCTGACGATGCACATGAATTCCGTGGCCGCCGAATCGGACATCGAGCAAACGATGGCGATGCTGGGCGACTTGCGGACCAACATCATGGAATCGATCGACGAAGACGAAGACCTCCCCGAAGAAGCCGATAAGGAAGTCGTCAAGGAACTGGCCGGCGAAATCCTGGACGTGGCCGAGGCCACGCTGAAGGCGGGGCGCATCAATGCCGGCTTGGCAATCGTGGGCGAAGGCCCGCTGACGGTCGTGGCCGGCGGCTTGGTGGCCGATGGCGAGCAGTTGGACAAGGTGGCCAAGAAACTGGTCGAACTGGCCAAGAGCGAACCGAACTTGCCCGAAGTCCAACTCGACGTCGAAGAGCATGAAGGCGTGAAGTTTCACACGCTGACGCTGCCCTTGCCGGACGACGAAAACGGCGAGAAGCTCAAAGAGCTGTTCGGCGACGAGCTGCTCGTCACGCTCGGCTTCGGTCCCGAATCGCTGTACGTGGGCGTCGGCGACGACGGTCTGGAAACCATCAAATCGGTGATCGACAAATCGACCGAAGCGGCATCGACTGAATTTCCGCCGTTGGAAATCACGGTCTCGCTGGTCCCGATCTTCAAGCTGGCCGCCCAGCAAGAGGACAGCAACCCCAGCGTGGCCATGCTGGCCGAAGCGCTCAAGGAAGGCGGCGCGGACCACGTGAGAATCAAGGTCCAGCCGATCGAAAACGGCGTGCAGTACCGGATCGAGGGCGAAGAAGGGATCATCAAGCTGATTGGTTCGGCCGCGAAGCTGGCCACCGCGGCCGGCGGGGCCGGAGGCTTCTGAGCCGCCGGTCGCTCGGGCGTAGCACAGGCGTCCCCGCCTGTGCCTGAGCCATTTGGTTCAACGGTAGAAGCGCAACGATCGTCGCGGCGCCGGACCCGAATGCGGGGCCGGCGCCGCTTTTTTTGGGTAATAAGGTGCTTCGCTCACGCCGCCTAGCGGATGGTTAAAGACCATTGACCCGCCCATGACCCCGTTCTTAGCCGGTAACAAAAAGCCTCGGTCCACGTATGGACTGACATGGGCAGCTGCTTCGGCTAGAATAGCGGCGCTGACATGGAGCTTGCGGAGGTCGCCGTGCCCCGACGTCCACACGGTTTTACGCTGGTTGAATTACTGGTGGCCATAGCCATCATCGGGCTCTTAGTCGCCTTGCTCATCCCCGCCATTCAGGCAGCCCGAGAAAGCGCACGGCGAATTCAATGCTTCAACAACCTCAGGCAACTGGGGATCGCGCTGCAAAACTACCATGACATTTCTAGAAGGTTTCCATCGGGCTATCTCTCGGGATCGGACAGCGCCGGCAACGACATTGGTCCCGGTTGGGGCTGGTCCGCTTTCCTGCTGCCACAAGTCGAACAAGCTACCGCCCAACAAACGCTCAATTTCAATTTGCCCGTCGAAGCAGCCCAGAACTCCGCTGGCCGAATGCTAAGCCTGCCAGTTTTTCTCTGCCCCTCTGACGTTGCGAAGCCGACATGGCAAGTCAACGCAGGTCCGCCAAACAACTCCCCGATCTGCACCATCGCCGAGTCGAACTATGTCGGCGTTTTCGGCACAACCGAACCGGGCGTAGACGGCGACGGAGTGTTCTTCCGGGACAGCAGCATCGGCTTGCGTGACATTCTCGACGGTTCATCGAACACGCTCATGGTCGGCGAGCGGTCGATTCTGCTCGGTCCAGCAACATGGGTCGGTGCTGTCGCGAATGCCGTGCTCGTCCCGGATCCAAGCGATGGCGTCGGCACTGGCCCGCCCGAAAACGATTCCAGCATGGTTCTGGGGCATACCGGTGACGGCTTTGGCCCCGGTGATCGTGCCTCGCACGTCAATCAGTTTTACAGTGTTCATGCCGGTGGCGGCGTTCAATTTCTCTTTGCTGATGGCCATGCTAAATTCCTCCAGCCAACGCTCGACTACTTCACGTATCAGGCAATGGCAACCCGAGCGGGTCGAGAATCAATCACGAATGGAGCGAACTAATGCGGTATTTGACCTGGATCGGCGGCCTGTTGGTTTTGGCGACAGGTTGCACCAAGAGCCTTGAAAACGTGGAGATGGTTCCGATCGAGAAGTTGCCCGAGCCGGTGGTAAAGACGGCGAACGAAAAGCTCCCCGGCGTGAAGTTTGACACAGCTTGGAAGGAAGCCGAAAAGGTAAACGGGGAAGATGTTTACGAGGTCCGTGGCAAAGCCAGCAATGGCAAAACCCGTGACATCAAAGTTTCTGCCAGCGGATCCGTTTTGGAAGTGGACTGAGATCGGTGGTCATCTTCCGACGTTTCTTGGTGCTCGCTTCTCTTGCGTTCTGGCAGGGCGGCTTCTCCTTCTATGCGTCGGTAGTCGTGCCAATGGCCGAGCAGGTACTTAGCTCGCCGATTGAGCAAGGATTCGTCACCCGTCGTGTGACGAACTACCTCAACTTGGCTGGTGCAGTGGCGTTGCCGTTGCTGTTTTGGGATGTCGTGGCAGCCAGGAGAACGACGATCCGCCGCATTCTGCCGTGGTTTGCGATGGCGTTGGTTCTGCTGCTGCAAGTGTGGCTACATCCTCGCCTCGATCAACTTCTGGATCTCGAGTCGATGAGTGTTCTCGACCAAGACGCATTCTACGCTGCCCATCAGGTTTATTTGATTTCCAGCGCTTTTCAATGGCTCTGTGCCTTGGCGTTCACTGTCCTGTCGCTTCAGGCATGGTCGAGAGCAGCGCCGCCTAGCTAGCCAACCGCTAGGGGCATGAGGGAAGTATATTATTGCCTTTGTTTTCATGCCCGGCCATCAGGGGCGGTAGGCGGCGCGCCGTTGCGTTCCGGCAACACTTCCGTCCCCTTTGATGCTTGGCGGCAACGCCTCAGCGAGGCCCCTCGGCTTCGCTCCGGTCGCGCTGGGATCGGGTTGGCTGGCTGGATTGGCCGCCGCCTTCGCTAGCGCAACGTGCTTGAAACCAGCACGTTAGCAGCCGCTTCTCGCCTCGGGCGCCGCTCGCCGGGCGAGCAGGCATTGCGATTTCTGGCGCACGAGTTGCTTTTCTTACACCGCCATCGGCCGCCTGTACTTCGACGGGCGATCGCGTGCGGTCGCTTTGCCTGTCGCCTATTTCTCTCTCTTCGCCGGAGCATGCTCGTGCGGACTTGCGGCTGGTTGCTCTTGGCTTTGATCGCGGCGGGTTGGATCGCGTGCCGCTTGCCGCAAGCGCCGGCAGCGCCGGCGGCGGCCATTGGCGGCTGGCGCCGGACGGCCGAGGGCTGGGAGCGACCGTCGATCTGGAGACGCGAGCCAAGCCTGTCTCGGCCGCCGCTGCATCCTATCGTGCCGACGATGCTCGGCGGCTTCGTTTCGCTAATGGCCATGGCCGCTTTCGCCCCTGCCGCGCGGCACGCCGGCCGACATTCGCCTCCGCCGGCGTGGCACGTCTCGCGCGAACGCCGGTGCGTCGGCGGCACGGTCTTGGTCGAGCGCCGCAACTCCACCTAAGCGTGGCTCTCTCGCGGCTCTTGCAGAGCGCCGGGCGGCATCGTATCGTCGGAGGGCCGGCGGGCAGCGCCAGTCCGATGTCTACGACTCCACGAGTACACCGATGCTCAATCCACGAAGCTTGCGACTAGGGGCCAGCCTGGTGCTGGGTCTTCTTTCGGGCGCGCCCCTCGCGGCGGCCGAACCGCCGAACACGCTCTCCCGCGAAGAAATCGCCGAGGGCTGGATTCTGTTGTTCGACGGCGAAACCGACTTCGGCTGGAAAGCGGCCAGCAAGGCGAACTGGAAGGTCGCCGGCGGCGTGATTTCCGTTTCCGAAGGCGAGAAGGGTCTGTTTTGCACGACCAGCGAGTTCGGCGACTATGTGTTGAAGGCCGATTTCCGCGCCGAGAAGAACACCAACAGCGGCATCTTTCTGCGCACGCCGGCCCGGCCGACCGATCCCAAGTCGGATTGCTACGAACTTAATATCGCCGCCGATGACAACCCTTTTCCGACCGGCAGCTTCGTCGGCCGCAAAAAGTGCAATGGCGGCCATACGACGGGCGATTGGCAAAGCTACGAAGCGACGGCCGACGGCGGGCATTTCACGATCCAACTCGACGGCAAGCAAGTGCTCGACTACGTCGATCCCAAGCCGGTCGCCCGCGGGCTGATCGGCCTGCAGCTCAACAACGGGCCGGTCGAGTTTCGCAACATCAAGCTCAAGCCGCTGGGGCTGAAACCGATCTTCAACGGCCGCGACCTCTCTGGCTGGAAGGTCTTCCCCGCCAAGCAGAGCAAGTTCTCGGTCACGCCCCAGGGCGAGTTGAACGTCAAGAACGGGCCTGGAGCGTTGG